>NZ_RZRR01000792.1:0-2612 GCF_003998555.1 Mesorhizobium sp. M7A.F.Ca.CA.002.09.1.1
GTCGAAGAGATAAACCTGGGCGCCGGCGTAGCGCCTGAACTGCAGAGCAATCAGAGCAAGCAGAACCGACTTGCCGGCGCCGGTCGGACCAACAACCAGCATGTGGCCGACATCTTCGACGTGGGTGGAAAGCCGAAACGGTGTCGACCCACTGGTCTCGGCAACGAAAAGCGGTGGCGCTTCGGTTTGGGTGACTTTCGCGAGATGCTCGTTTGTCGCAGGACCGGCCCAAACCGACGACAGCGGCATGAGATGGGCAAGGTTCAATGTATGAACGAGCGGTTGGCGAACGTTAGCGTAGACATGGCCAGGCAATGAGCCGAGCCAAGCCTCGACCGCATTGACGCCTTCTCGGATCGTGGTGAAGCCGAGCCCATTGATGATGCGCTCGACCGCGCGAAGCTTCTCTGCAGCGGCTTGGCGATCCTCGCCCCACACCGTCACGGTGGTGGTGAGATAGCCGAAACTCACATGATCACCGCCCAATGCCTGAAGGGCTTCGTCGGCATCGAGCGCCTTGTTGTCGGCATCGCTATCGACAAGCGGGACCGGCTCGTTGGTAATGACCTCGCGTAGGATTGCCACGATCGATTTGCGCTTGGCAAACCACTGCCGGCGCAATCGCGTCAGCGTCTTCGTGGCTTCCGTTTTCTCGAGCGGAATGAAGCGCGTCATCCAGCGATAGGCGAAATCCTGATGATTGAGGGTATCGAGGATTCCGGGCCGGGTGAGGTTCGGAAAGCCGAGGATGGTCAGTGTGCGAAGATGCTGCTCACCCAGCATCGGCTCCAGGCCACCGGTAAGCGGCGCATCGACCAGGATTGCATCCAGATATATCGGCGTTTCCGGGGCCATGATAGGATGGCGACGAGGCGAAATCGTGCCGTGGAGGTAGGTCAACGTCTGAGCATCATCGAGGACGCGTACTTCGGACATGAAACCCGAGAAGAGATCGAGCACGCGGTTGGTCTCGTCACGGAACCTCGCCAGATCCTGGCGCCAGTCTCTTTCTCCTCGGGAATAATGAGAGTCGACGAGCGTGCTTTCTGCGCGCGCCTGGGCGTCCGGCGGTGGCATAAACACCAAGGTCAGATGATAGCGGCTCTCGTAGTGCGCTACCTTCCCCTCGAAAGCAGCGCGGCGTTCTTCGTCGACCAGCCACGACGCGGCGTCAGGAAAATGCGAGTTCGGATAGCCCAGCGCTTCTGTGCGCTCGGCCTCAAAGAACAATGCCCAGCCAGAGCCAAGGCGTCTGAGAGCATTGTTCGCCCGGGCGCAAATGCCGACGAGTTCAGCCTCCGTCGCACTTTCGAGATCCGGGCCGCGGAACCGCAACGTCCGCTGAAAGCTGCCGTCCTTGTTGAGCACGATGCCGGGCGCCACCAAGGCAGCCCAGGGTAGATGGTCGGCAAGCCGGTCGGCTTTGCTTCGATATTCCGAAAGGTTCAGCATGCAAGCCACCCCTTCAGACGTAGGTGGCGCACAAGCACGCTGGCGAAGTCCGGATCGCGTCTTGCGGCAAACACCGCTAACGAGTGGCCTGCGATCCAAAGCACCAGACCAGCAATCCATTGCTGCAAGCCGAAGCCAATGGCCGCGGCCACTGTACCGTTGAGGATCGCCACCGCGCGCGGAGCCCCGCCGAGCAGGATCGGCTCGGTCAGCGCCCGGTGGACCGGTACTGCGAAGCCCTCGATATGCTGCTCCCCGGCGGCCATCAGACGAGCGCCCCACCACCGAAGGAGAAGAAGGAGAGGAAGAAGCTCGATGCCGCGAAGGCGATCGACAGACCGAAGACGATCTGAATCAGGCGCCGAAAACCACCGGCGGTGTCGCCGAAGGCAAGCGTCAGGCCGGTGGTGATAATGATGATCACCGCAACGATCTTGGCGACCGGTCCCTGCACGGACTCCAGGATCTGCTGCAGCGGCTGCTCCCACGGCATGCCGGAGCCGGCGGCATAAACCGGGGCCGTGATAAGAAACGCGAGCGCTGTGGACGAAAGAAAGCGAAGCTTCTTGCGCATGAGGAAGGCCTTTCAAAGCTGCTGGAGTTGCGAAAGCGTGAGCGGGGCAACGGCGTAATCGCCGCTGCCGTCGAGACCGGTGACCTCGGCGATTGCGTCGATGTGGCGCGACGAGCCGCGTCCCGCTATGAAGACGATCAGATCTATCGCCTCAGCGATGAGCCGGCGGGGAACGGTGACCACCGCTTCCTGGGCGAGTTGCTCAATGCGATAGAGAGCCGAGCGCGCGGAATTGGCGTGTACGGTAGCGATGCCGCCTGGGTGCCCGGTGTTCCATGCCTTCAGCATGTCGAGCGCTTCCGCGCCCCTCACCTCGCCCACGATGATGCGGTCCGGCCTGAGCCTCAGCGTCGAGCGCACGAGATCGGCAAGGGTGACCGAGCCCCGCCTTGTTCTCAGGGCAACGCAGTCCCTGGCCGCGCACTGCAGTTCGCGTGTGTCCTCGATCAGGATCACCCGATCGTCGCATTCGGCGACTTCAGCCAGCAGAGCGTTGGCGAGTGTTGTCTTCCCCGAGGAAGTGCCGCCGGCGATCAGCATGTTGCGCCGCTCGCGGACGGCCTTTTTCAGCGCATCGGCCTGCAGC
>NZ_RZRR01000793.1:0-2609 GCF_003998555.1 Mesorhizobium sp. M7A.F.Ca.CA.002.09.1.1
ATGCCATATTGCGCTGCCTTGGCACGGTCGACCTCGAGCGCCCAGTCGACGCCGGGTGGCGGGAGGCCGTCGGAAATGTCGATGACGCCAGGCACCTTGCCGATGCGTGCCGCAACCGCGCGCGCTTTGTCGTCGAGCCCCTTGGGGTCGACGGCCGAAAGCCTGATCTGGATCGGCTTGCCGGTCGGCGGACCGGCCTCCGGCACGCGCACCTCGACATCGACGCCGGGAATGCCGGCCATGACGCCGCGCAAATCGTTCAGGATCTGGTTCGCCGACTTGCGCTCGCGCCAATCTATGAATTCGTACTGGATGACGCCGACGACGTCTTCAGGGACATCCTGGCCGCCGCCTTGTGTCTTGCCGACGCGGGTGTAGACCGACTTGATGCCGGGCCAGCCGAGCATCCTGTTTTCGGCAATCTTGGTCGCCGTATCCATTTCGGCCAGCGAAAGGTTGCCGCGCGCGTGCACGTAGAGCAGGCCGTAGTCGGGCTCGACACTGGGGAAGAATTCGACACCGGCGCCATATTTCGAATAGGCAAAGCCGACGCCGAACAGCAGAGCGACCGTCAGCAAAACCACCGTAATCGGAAACCGCACCGCCTGCTTGACGATCGCCATGTACCAGCCGTCGCGATTATCATCCTCATGATGCTCCGGCGCCTTGGCGAAGATCGCCCCCAGCGTCGGCGCGAACACCAGCGCATAGAGCATCGAGGCCGATAGCGTGACGATCAGGGTGATCGGCATGTACTTCATGAAGTCGCCGATGATGCCCGGCCAGAACAGCAGTGGCGAGAAGGCGGCTATGCGCGTCATCGTCGCGGCAATGACCGGACCGGCCATGCGCTTGGCGGCCAATGCGAAGGCTTCCGCCTTCGGCATGCCTTCGCTCATCCGCCGTTCGGCGAACTCGGTGACGATGATGGCATCGTCGACCAGCATGCCGACAGCCAGGATCAGGCTGAACAGCACGATCATGTTGATCGTGTAGCCCATCATCGCCAGCAGCAGGATGCCGATCAGGAAAGACGACGGAATGGCCAGGCCGATCAGCAGCGAGGCACGACCCGACAGCGCGTAGAGGATGACGATGAACACCAGGATGACGGCGATCATGACGTGGTTCTGCAGATCGCCGAGCAACTGGTTGACGAAGACCGACTTGTCCTGCGTGTAGGTGACGTTCATGCCTTGCGGCATCGTCTTGACGTAGGCGTCGGACACCTCCCTCACCTTGGCGAGCGTGTCGATCAGATTGGCGCCGATGCGCTTCTTGACTTCGATGGCGATGGCCGGCTTGCCATTGAGGCGCGTGATCGTCGTGGCATCGGCGAAGGTCGAGCGGATCGTCGCGATGTCCTTGGCCTGCACCACGGCATTGGGGCCGGCGACCACGGGCAAGGCCGCCACGTCCTCGGGCGTCTCGATCAGTGACGGCACCTTGACGGCGTATTTGCCTTCCGAGCCTTCGATATTGCCGGCGGCGACCAGACTGTTGGAGGCCCCGACAGCGCCGATCAGCTGATCGAGTTGCAACCCGTAGGACGACAGTTTCATCGGATCGATGACGACTTCGACAAGATCGTCGCGCGAACCCTGCAACGAGCCCTCCAGGACGCCTGGCACTTCCTCGATACGGTCGCGCAGTTCGCGCGCGGCGGCGGTCAGCACGCGTTCGGGCAATTCGCCCGACAGGGTGACGACGAGGACGGGGAATTCGGAGATGTTGACTTCGGTAACGACCGGCTCTTCGGCCGCCTGCGGCAGGTCGGCCTTGCCGTCCTGCACCTTGGAGCGCGTGTCCTGCAAGGCCGTCGCCAGATTTGTCTGCGGCTGGAACTCGACCAGCACATAGCCGCCGCCCTGGAAGGCGGCCGAGCGCATTTCCTTGAGGCCTTTCAGGCTCTTCAGCTTGCTTTCCATCGGCCGCAGCAGAAGGCGCTCCGAATCCTCAGGCGAAATGCCCTGATAGATCAGGCTGATATACATCATCGGAATCGGAACGTCGGGCTCGGCTTCCTTCGGCGTCGACTGATAGGCGACCCAGCCGGCGAGCAGAAGGAAGACGAGGACCGAAATGGTCAGGCGGGCATTGTTGATTGCGAGTCTGACGATATCCATGGCTAACGCCTGTTCTTGAATTTCACGAGCTGCGTCGCAGCCAAGTGTCCCCGCCCGGGGTCTGTCCGCCGTACCCCATGCTACTGCGTGCCGGCGGTCGCTTCGCCCAGCAGTTTCTGGATGGTTGCCTGGTCGGCTTCGACCGGCTTGACCTCATCGCCTTCCTTCACCAGTTCCTGGCCGGCAACGATGATGCGCGCATCGGCAGGGATGCCGCCAAGCACCAGGCCGGTCGGCGTGTCGTCGACGAGGTCGATGGGGAAGAACGCAACCTTGTTGTCCTTGCCGACGGCACGGATGCCGAGGTCGCCCTTGTCGCCGAGCGTCACCACCGAGCGCGGCAGCAGCACCGCATCGGTCGGCAACGCGCTGAGTGCGATTTCCGCCGTCATGCCGGCCGGCACGGAGCCGTCGGCATTGGGGACGGCAACCTCGACGCGGAAGGTGCGGGTCGCCGAAGAGGCGTCGCGGCTGATGTAGCGC
>NZ_RZRR01000794.1:0-2605 GCF_003998555.1 Mesorhizobium sp. M7A.F.Ca.CA.002.09.1.1
GGACGAAAATGTAGCATAGCTGCTCTCACCCTGTCAAGAATAAATTCCTATTGAGATGAACGCGGCCGGCGCAAACTGGCTGACACCGCCGGACCGGCCGTCGGACGATGTCTACTGCATGGCTTGCGACGTCTCGGAGCCCTGCTCCCAGGGGCGAGTTCGAGCTCCCGGACAAGAGCGACGAAAACGCCCTTGCGCCGGCGCGGTCTATCGGGCAAACCGGCCTTCCCTTGCGATTTTCCCGCCCGAGGCCTCCATGTCCACGACGATTTCGCCGCTTGCGCCGAAGAAATACCCGAAAATGCCAGAAATCGAGGGGGTGCGCATCGCCACCGCCGAGGCAGGGATAAAGTACAAGGGCCGCACCGATCTTTTGACCATGGTCTTCGATGAAGGCACTGCGGTCGCCGGCGTGTTCACGAAATCGAAATGCCCCTCGGCGCCGGTCGATTTCTGCCGGCAGAATCTCGGCGCGGGCAAGGCGCGGGTGCTGGTCGTCAATTCCGGCAACGCCAATGCCTTCACCGGCAAGAAGGGCCGCGAGTCGACCGCACTGACCGGCGAGGCGGCGGCGAAGGCGGCCGGCTGCACGGCAGCGGAGGTTTTCATGGCCTCGACCGGCGTCATCGGCGAGCCGCTCGACACCAGCAAATTCAGCCATCTGCTCGCGGGGCTGGTCAGCAAGGGCAAGCCCGAGCTGTGGACCGAAGCGGCAAAGGCGATCATGACCACGGATACCTATCCGAAAGTGGCGACCGCGACCGTCAAGCTCGGCGACACCGATGTCACCATCAACGGCATTTCCAAGGGCGCCGGCATGATCGCGCCCGACATGGCGACGATGCTCTCCTTCATCGCCACCGACGCGCCGATCGCCGCACCTGTCCTGCAGGATCTGTTGTCGCGCGGCACGGCCAAGACTTTCAACGCGGTCACCGTCGACAGCGACACCTCGACCAGCGACACGCTGCTGATCTTCGCCACCGGCAAGGCCGCCAGGCGCGGCGCGCCGGAGATAACCGATCCCAAGGATGCCCGTCTCGGCACGTTCCGCCGGGCGCTCGGCAAGGTGCTGAAATCGCTGGCGCTGCAGGTGGTGCGCGACGGCGAAGGCGCCCGCAAGCAGGTCGAAGTCACCGTCACCGGCGCCAAATCGGCGCGCTCGGCCAAGCGCATCGCGCTGTCGATCGCCAATTCGCCGCTGGTCAAGACGGCAGTCGCCGGCGAGGACGCCAATTGGGGCCGCGTCGTCATGGCCGTCGGCAAGGCCGGCGAACCCGCCGATCGCGACCGGCTGTCGATCTGGTTCGGCGACAACAGGCTGGCGCATGAAGGCGAGCGCGACCCCGGCTATTCCGAGGCGGCGACGTCGGCCTACATGAAGCGCGACGATATCCGCATCCGCGCCGATATCGGCATTGGCCGCGGCAAGGCGACGGTGTGGACCTGCGACCTCACCAAGGAATATGTCGCCATCAATGGCGATTACCGGAGCTGACGGTTTTGAGCTCCAGGCATCCGGCAAGCATGCTCGCGATCGTGCGCCGTTACGAGGCGGCCGGCTTTCGCGCCTGGCCGGCGGCCGCCGTCCACTATGACGGCACCTGGGTGGTGCGGCTGACCGCCGGCCATCCGGCCAAGCGGCTGAACTCGGTCAATCCGCTCGATCCCGGCGACATCCAGCACATTGCCGACCGTATCGGCCGGGCCAGCCGCCGTTTCGATGCCTATGGCAGGCCGCTGACATTCCGCATGTCGCCGTTGTCGGGTCCCGATCTTGCCAGTCATCTCGACCGTGAGGGATGGAGCCGGTTCGACGAGTCGCTGGTCATGCGGCTGCCGCTGGCCGATGCGCAACTCGACGCTGCCATGGACCAGATCCCGCTGAAAGACATCAGCCGCTTCATCGGCGCGTCGCTCAAGGTCAGCGGTTCGGATGTTTCGCTGCGCCCCGGCCTGTCGGAGATCATCGGCGCCATCCAGCCCGAAGCCGGGCTGTTCGCGCTCGAAGATGGATCAGAAGCGCTGGCGACGCTGATCTGCGTGCATGACGGCGATCTCGCCGGCCTGTTCGAGGTCGCCACCGACAAGTCGGCACGCAACAGGGGCCACGGCCGCAACCTGATCCTGTCGGCACTGAAATGGGCACGGCTGCGGGGCGCACGGGAAGCCTGGCTGCAGGTCGAGGCCAACAATGTGCCGGCACTGGCGCTCTACCATTCGCTCGGCTTCGAGGAAGTCTATCGCTACCACTACCGGCGGCCGCCGGGTCATGAATGATGTCGTGACCGCCGGCAAGCGCCTGCTGCTGGTCGCCGCCTGCGCGCTGGTCGATGCCGACGGCCGGGTGCTTCTGGCGCAGCGGCCTCAGGGCAAGCAACTTGCCGGGCTGTGGGAGTTTCCCGGCGGCAAGGTCGAGCCGGGCGAGACGCCCGAACAATGCATCATTCGCGAACTGCATGAGGAAATCGGCATCGAAACCGACATCCCGTGCCTGGCGCCGCTCACTTTCGCCAGCCATTCCTACGACGATTTCCACCTGCTGATGCCGCTGTTCATCTGCCGCCGCTTTCGCGGTATCGCGCAGCCCAGGGAAGGGCAGGCG
>NZ_RZRR01000795.1:0-2602 GCF_003998555.1 Mesorhizobium sp. M7A.F.Ca.CA.002.09.1.1
AGGTAGTCGATCTCGGTGTCGCTGATCCTCACGTCATGCGGATCGCCGGGGTAATCCTGGTCCGTGGTGCCGATCAGGGTGAACTCTTCTTCGTAGGGAATGGCGAAGATGATGCGACCATCCATGTTCTGGAAGAAATAGGCGCGCGGATCGTCGAACTTCCTGGCGATGACGATGTGGCTGCCCTGCACGAGGCGGACATTGTGCACATCGTTGAGGCCGACGACGCCGGAAAGCACATGATCGACCCAGGGTCCAGCGGCATTGACCAGCAGGCGCGCCTTGATCTCCTCGGTCTCGCCGGTCTGCAGATCCTCGACCTGGACCGTCCACAAGCCGTTTTCGCGGCGCGCGCCGGTCACTTTCGTGCGGGTGCGGACCGTTGCGCCGCGGTCGGCGGCATCACGTGCGTTCAGCGCCACCAGCCGCGCGTCATTGACCCAGCCATCCGAGTATTCGAAGGCCTTCTTGAATAGCGGCTTCAAAGGCTTGCCGGCCGGATCCCTGGCCATGTCCAGCGTCCGGGTCGCCGGCAGCAATTTGCGCCCGCCAATGTGGTCGTAGAGGAAGAGACCGAGCCTGATCAGCCAGGCCGGGCGCAGGCCCTTGGCATAGGGCAGCACGAAGCGCATCGGCCAGATGATGTGCGGCGCGTTCTTCCACAGAACCTCGCGCTCCATCAGCGCTTCGCGCACCAAGCGGAATTCGTAGAATTCGAGGTAGCGCAGGCCGCCATGGATCAATTTGGTCGAGCCCGAGGAGGTCCCGCTGGCGAGGTCGTTCATCTCGGCGAGAAAGACGGAAAAGCCACGCCCGACGGCGTCGCGGGCGATACCGCAGCCATTGATGCCGCCGCCTATGACGAAAATGTCACGGATCGGAGATGCGTCCACAAATTCCTCCAGCGATTTCGCATTGCACCATTTTTGGGCTTTTACGAAACCGTGTCGGAATTATTTCGAAATGATAACGAATGTCAAACGAAATATCACGGGCGCGTGATATCAGCTGAAAACCGCCTAGGCGAGCGACGTCTCGATCAGCTGAACCTCGGCCTCCTGGCAGATCTTGCGCACCGAGGGGATGTCGCAGCGGTCGGTGATGAAGGTGTTGACCTGCGACAGATGGCCGATGCGCACCGGTGCGGTTCGCTCGAATTTGGTCTGGTCGGAAACCAGGATGACATGCCTTGCATTGGCGATGATCGCCTGCGCCACCTTGACCTCGCGAAAATCGAAGTCGAGCAAGGCCCCGTCATGGTCGATGGCGGATGCGCCGATCACCGCGTAATCGACCTTGAACTGCCTAATGAAATCGACCGCCGCCTCGCCGACCACACCGCCATCGGAACCGCGCACGACACCACCGGCGATCACCACTTCGATCGACGGATATATCCGCATCCTATTGGCAACATTGATGTTATTGGTGATGACCATGAGACCGTTGTGATCGAGCAACGCCTTGCTGACCGACTCGGTCGTGGTGCCGATGTTGATGAACAGCGAGGCGTTGTCGGGGATCAGCCTGGCTGCCGCACGGCCGATCGCCTCCTTCTCGTCGGCGGCAATCTTGCGTCTCGCCTCATACTCCATGTTCTCGATGCCGGAGGGGTACAGCGCGCCGCCATGGATGCGCGAGAGCAGCCGCTGATCGCACAAATCGTTGAGGTCCTTGCGTATGGTCTGCGGCGTCACATTGAAGTGGTTGGCCAGATCATCGACCAGCACGCGGCCGTGATCCTTGGCCATCTGGATAATCTCGGCATGGCGCGGCGACAGATACATGGGCAACCTCCCGTTTTCGTTTTTCTTGTCTATAGTCGAAAACGAAACCGATGAAAAGGCATAAGCCGGCTAACGAAATCAGCGACCCAGGCCACGTGCGATTTCAGTAATCACCACAAAAGCCGTTTCGACATCGGCGGCGGTCGCCTCGAACTGTCCGACCTGGAACCGGATTGCGATCAGTCCATCAACCTTCGTCTGCGTCAGGTAGATGCGGCCATCGTCGTTGATCGCATTGACAAGGCGCAGATTGTGCTCGTCCCCGTCGGTTGCGGTCTTGTGCCGGAACGAGAACAACGACAGCATCGGTTCGCTGACGATCTGGAAATCCGGCTCCCTTGCCAGCCGCGCCGCCAGCCCTTCGCTCCACGCGACATGATTGCGGATCATCGTGCGCAGGCGTTCCAGGCCATGGGCGCGCAGCAGGAACCATAATTTCAACGCGCGAAATCGCCTGCCGAGCGGTACCGACCATTCGGAATAGTTGATGATGCCGTCATGACCGTGCGTCTTCAGATAATCCGGCTTGATGGCCAGCGTCCTGACATGGCTTTCAGGGTCGCGCAGGAACTGGATCGAGCAGTCGAACTGAGCGCCCAGCCATTTGTGCGGATTGAAAACGATCGAATCGGCGCCTTCGACGCCTGTCCAGAAATGCCGATATTCCGGACAGATCATCGCCGATCCCGCCCAGGCGGCATCGACATGGAGATAAAGCCCATGCCGCCGTGCCACCTCGGCAACCGCAGCAATGTCGTCGGTGCCGCCAGTGCTGGTGCCGCCGACGCAAGCGATGATGCCCGCCGGCAGCATGC
>NZ_RZRR01000796.1:0-2598 GCF_003998555.1 Mesorhizobium sp. M7A.F.Ca.CA.002.09.1.1
GCGGCGAGCGTCGCCATCGCCGAACCCGGGGCGGCGTCTTCTCGGGTTACCCCGCCGGCAGCGTGAGGGCGTCCGCGTCCGACAATTCCCCTGGCTCCGGTTCCCGGCGACTATCAGCTATGGAGATGCGTCAGCTCAAACGCGGCTCCGTCCTGGACGCCGGCCATGCGCTGCTCGGCGGACCGGAACATGTCCGCGAACTCCACCTGGTTCTCGAACACCACGCCGCCGACCTTGACCGTCAAGGCATCCTCGGTGCCTTTTGGCGCGAAATAGACTTGTGCGATGCGCGCCCTGATACGCTCGCCGATTTCCCTGGCTTCTGCTTCGGTCGCGCCGGCGAGGAAGACCCCGAACATCGACGTCCCCATGCGTCCAACCAGATCCTCCGCGCGCACTGACGATTGTATGGTTGAGGCTATGAGCCGCAAGGCTTGATCGCCCCATTCAAGACCAAAGCGCAGGTTGATGGACCGCAGATGCTCCGAATGGATGACCAGGAAGGCGCCGGATTTCGGCCCCGGCACCGACGGCCTTGCGGTTCTTTTTTCGACCATCGACGTGAAGACCGCTCCGTTCAGGCAGCCGGTCGTGGTGTCGAAGGTTGCCGACTTGTCGAGTTCCCGGCGATAGCGACGAAGCTCGATCTGTTTCAATCCAACGAACAGAAAAAGCGGAACACCAAGAACGACAGGCAACAGGATTGCCGTGACCATGCTGCGCCCAAATGGCGTCAGCGCCTCCGAGAACAGAAGCAGATAATTGAGACCGACGGAAACGCCCAGGATTGCAGCGGTTCCCAGAAAGGTCAGCAAAGCGACGCCTTTCCATGCCTGGTCGGTGGTGCTCGCCATAGTCTTTGTCACTGGCCGATCTCCTGTGGATGGGCTTGTATAAGGCCGGTGTGTTGCAATTTCAGTTTCAAGGAACATTGCAATTTAATCGATTGCGCGATGACCCCATCAAGGCTGCGCCCGTGGCGGTTAACAAACAAAACATCAGGGATTGAATGACAGCCTATTGTGCCGGGCCGAACATGCCCATCTCCGCGTCCCTGGCTGTCGCCTCCGCCTTGCCGTAGATGCCGCTCGGCAGCGCCGTGGCCCAGCCGTTGGAGACAAGCCAGGCGCCAACATCCTGCTTGCCCAGCCTGCACGGTGCGGCGACGGCAAAACGCTCGACGTCCGGCGGTACGAAACAGTGCAGCGCGCGTCCCCTCAGCCAGGAATTGAAAACGGCGCGGGCGCGTACGCCGCAAGGCCAGGTGACGTCATGAAACGAGCAGGAGCTGTCGAGATCGATGCCTCGCACTCCGCTGATGAACACCTTGCGGCCCATGGCTTCGAACATCGCCGATGATGTGACAACCGGGCGGTAGAGCAAGACCTCCCGCCAATCCCTGGGCATCGGCGTTTTCGGGGGCACGGCGAGACCGAGCTCGCTGAGCGGCGGACGGGGCTCGGCCCGTTCGATCTCAGCGGGATCAAGCCGTGGTGGAGCGATCAGGTCTTGAGCAACCTTGCGCGCCGGCTCCAGGCGTTGTGCGCCGGCAACCGGGGCAAACGGCCGGACAGGCTGCGTGTCGTCAACATCTGGCGACCGGGCACGGACAGGCTGATCGACCGAAAGCAACGCCCCGCCCTGAATGATCAGCAGGATCCCGGCCAGGAGCAGGAGGCTTCCAAGTGCGATCGCCAAGCGGCTGCGGCCCGGCCTGGCCATCAGCTTGAACAGGATCCCAGGGATTTGCGCCGGTCAGAAACCCGACGTCGATTTGGCAACCAGCTTGAGCGCACCTTTTTCAATCCGATAGAACGGCATCGAGCGTTGGCTGGATCCGTCGGCCCGAAACCGGAACAGGCCGGTCGACCCGCGAAAGCCGTTTGGATTCTCGAGAGTTTTTTTGCTGAAACCATCGGGCCCGACCGCGCTGGCAATCCCTGCCGTCAGGGCAACCATATCATAGGCGTAGGCCACATTGACGTCAGCCGGATAGTTGTATGTCGTCCTGAAGCGGTCGGCGATCGGCCCGGTTTCGCTTGGATCGAGCGTGGCGATAAACGCCCCCTCGAAGAGCGGATCCATGGGGTGCTCCAGCCAACGGTTCGTCCCGACGACGGAGATCGTCTTTCCCGGAATGCCCTTCGATTTGAGGGCGGCAAGGACAGGCGACGGACTGCCATTGCCGCTGGCGACGATGACGGCGTCGGGGGCGTCCACGAGTGAGCCCATTTCGTCGACCGTCTTCGCGCCGTCGCCGGCAGAATATCGGAGAGTGACCGCGAGCGCCGCGCCGTAGATGCTGAGGCTGTTTGCGACCCGCTTCTCCATGGCGCCGGCGTTTGGGCCATCCGCGACAAGCAGTACGAACTTCTTGCTGCCTTTCGCGGCCAGTCCCGCGGCGCCCGCGGCGGCGCTGTCCGCTTCGCCAAGGAGCACGGCATAGACCCCGGGGCCGCCGGCGAAATTGTCGGCGAGCGCCAGGACCGGTGGCCGCTTCGACCCCGACAGCGTGGCAATATGCTGGGCCGCCGGCAGCTCGGTCGGGCCGATGACGACTTTAGACCCCGTCGTAATGGCCGTAACCGCCAGTTTGCC
>NZ_RZRR01000797.1:0-2597 GCF_003998555.1 Mesorhizobium sp. M7A.F.Ca.CA.002.09.1.1
CGGCCGCACCGATGTGCCGAAGATCGTCGACTGGTACATGGACGGCAAGATCCAGATCGACCCGATGATCACCCACACGCTCAAGCTCGAGGACATCAACAAGGGTTTCGATCTCATGCATGAGGGCAAATCGATCAGAAGCGTCGTGGTTTACTGAGGAAGATCGCAGGCCGCGGTCCAACCGGCGCGCGGCCTCCGTGGTTCACAATGGGAGGAGAAAAGAAACATGAGCGAACTCCCCGCCATTCTCGTCGATGCAGACGCCTGCCCGGTCAAGGCCGAGGTCGAAAAAGTGGCCGACCGGCATGGCGTCGTTGTCACCTACGTCTCCAATGGCGGCCTGCGGCCGTCGCGCGATCCGATGGTCCGCAATGTCGTGGTCTCCAAGGGCGCTGATGCCGCCGACGACTGGATCGTCGACAATGCACGCACCAACGACATTGTGATCACCGCCGACATTCCGCTGGCCGCCCGCGCGGTGGCGCTTGGCGCCCATGTGCTTGGGCCAACCGGACGTCCCTTCACGCCGGAAACGATCGGCATGGCGGTGGCGATGCGCGACCTGAAGCAGCATCTGCGCGAGACCGGCGAAAGCAAGGGCTACAATGCCAGCTTCGCGCCGCAAGACCGGTCGCGGTTTCTGGGCGAACTCGATCGCATCTTGCGGCGTGCCATGAAATCGGCCACACCGGATTAGCGCTATCCAGGGCTGGAACCACCATGGCCGCCGAAGCTCCGATAGACAAACCCATGCAGCGCCACATGCTGTTTGCTGTGTCTGCCTGCTTCGGCGTCTTTGCGCTTCTGGTGGCGTTGCTGCTGCACGCTCCGCTTGCCTATTCGATCGGCGCCAACGCGTTCTTTGCCGCCTATGTCATTCTCGTCGTCGCCCAGATGCCGAAGTTCACCGGCAGGTATCTGAGCAAGAATGCGCGCGCCACCGACCAGCCGGTGCTGGTCATCTTCGCCGTGACGCTTGTCGTCGTCGGCGTTGCCGTTGTCGCATTGTTCCTGCTGATCAATCAGAAGGACAGAAGCCATCCCATCGAGCTCTTCTTCGCGCTGCTGTCGATCCCGCTCGGCTGGTTCACCATCCATGCCATGGCAGCGCTCCATTATGCTCATGTCTACTGGATGGATGGCGATGCGATGGATGCCGAGACCAGGAAGAAAATCCCGGTCGGCGGACTGCTGTTTCCGGGCGACAAACGGCCGGAGGGTTGGGACTTCCTCTATTTCTCGACGGTGATCGGCATGACGGCGCAGACCGCCGACACCAACATCTCGACGACGCATATGCGTCGTGTCGTGCTTGTCCACTCGATCCTGTCGTTTTTCTTCAACACGGTCATCGTCGCCGCTGCCGTCAATCTCGCCGTCAGCCTGGGCGGTCCGTAATAAATCCGTGATCGGATGAAACATCGGTTTGGATCGCGACGTATCAGGAGGACAATGAGCGCGCAGGCCATGCCGCGAGGCCGGGAGACGAAACACGATGGAATCCGTTGCCAGAAGCCAATCCGCCGCCGATCCAGGCGCTTCGGCGTCGAACGACAAAACGCTGATTTACCGGCAGTCGCGCTGGACGCGGCTGACGCATTGGCTGTGGGCCATCTCGCTGTTCTTCATGCTGTTGTCCGGCCTGCAGATCTTCAATGCCCGTCCGCAGCTCTATATCGGCAAGCAATCGGGCTTCGATTACAACAACACCATCTTCGCCATCGGCGCCGAGAACTCCGATGCGGGTCCGCGCGGCTACACGGAGATCTTCGGCAAACGCTTCAACACCACTGGGGTGCTCGGCTGGTCGGGTCCGGCCGGCCAGGAGACGTCCCGCGCCTTCCCGTCCTGGGCGACCATCCCGTCCTACTATGATCTCGGCACTGCGCGCGTCATCCATTTCTTCTTTGCCTGGATACTCACCACGACGTTGATCGTCTGGCTGGTCGCCAGCATCGTCAACGGTCACATCCGCCGCGATCTCGCGCCACGCCTCGACGATTTGAAGCGGTTGCCGCAAGACATCGTCGACCACGCCAAGCTCAAATTCCACCACACGCGCGAATACAACACGCTGCAGAAGATGGCCTATGGCGGGGTTCTGTTCGTGCTGCTGCCGCTGATGATCATCACCGGTCTGGCGATGTCGCCAAGCATGAACTCGGTGCTGCCTTTCCTCAACGATCTGCTCGGTGGCCGGCAGACGGCACGCACCATCCATTTCACCGTGATGGTGCTGCTGGTCGCCTTCTTCGTCGTCCATATCCTGATGATCCTGGCCGCCGGCCCGATCAACGAGCTGCGCTCGATCATCACCGGCTGGTACCGCACCGATCCTCCCGCACAGAACGACAATACAGCCGAGAGGAGTGCCTGACATGGCGAAGTTTGAGATCAGCCGCCGCAAATTCCTGACCGCTGCCGGCCTTGGCGCTTCCGGTATCATGCTGTCGGGCTGCGACGCCTTTGACAGCCAGCTAAGCGTCGGCAGCGGCCTGCGCAGTTTCCTCGAAAACGCCAATGGCCTGACATACCGGGCGCAACGCCTGCTCGCCGGACGCGGTGCGCTGGCGCCGGAATTCACCGAGGCCGATATC
>NZ_RZRR01000798.1:0-2597 GCF_003998555.1 Mesorhizobium sp. M7A.F.Ca.CA.002.09.1.1
GTATCTGACGATGGACCTGGAAGGCGGCCCCGCGCTGATCTGCCATCTCGGCATGTCGGGCTCATTCCGCATCGAGACGGCCGATGGCAGCGACATGCCCGGCATCTTCCGGCACGACCGCTCGAAGAGCTCCAATCACGACCACGTCGTCTTCCATGTCGTGTCTCCGGCCGGTACCCGATCGCGCGTGATCTTCAATGATCCGCGCCGCTTCGGCTTCATGTTGTTTGCGGAAGGACTGCCGGACGTTCATCCGATGCTGGCTGGACTTGGCGTCGAGCCTACGGGCAACACATTGGACGGTGCGCTGCTTTCCTCATTGATGAAGGGGCGGAGATCACCGCTGAAGGCAGCGCTTCTCGACCAGAGGCTGATCGCCGGGCTCGGCAATATCTATGTGTCGGAGGCGTTGTGGCGTGCGGGCCTGTCGCCGCTGCGCGAGGCGGGCACGATCGCCAGGCCCGGAAAGAAAGCCCAGGCCCAAAGCGAACACCTCGCGCAAGCCATTCGTTCGGTGATATCGGATGCGATCGCAGCCGGCGGTTCCTCACTGCGGGACTATATGCAGACCGATGGGTCGCTGGGCTATTTCCAACACGCCTTCGCCGTCTACGACCGCGAAGGCGAGGCCTGCTCCAAGCCCAGTTGCGGCGGCCACATCGAGCGTGTCGTGCAGAGCGGCCGATCGACCTTTTATTGCCGGACATGTCAGCGATGAGTCAGAGCAATTCCAGCAAAAGCGGGGGCGGTTTTCCGTCCGAAATTGGTCAAGACAAGGAGATGGAGCGGTTCTGCGTTTCCGTGAAACGATGAACCGCTCTAGACGAGCGTAAGCAAGGAGAAGCAGCCATGAGCTATGAGACGATCATCACCGAGACGCACGGCAAGGTCGGGCTGATCACGCTGAACAGGCCGCAGGCGCTCAACGCGCTGAACTCCCAGATCCTGACCGAGGTGGTGGCAGCCGTGAACGGGTTCAGCGCCGATCCCGGTATCGGCGCCATGGTCATCACCGGTTCCGAAAAAGCTTTCGCGGCGGGCGCCGATATCAAGGAGATGCAGTCCATCTCCTATGCGGACGCCTACGCCCAAGACTTCTTCGTCGGCTGGGAGGAACTGACGCGGGCGCGAAAGCCTATTATCGCGGCGGTGGCGGGCTATGCACTCGGCGGCGGTTGCGAGCTGGCGATGATGTGCGATTTCATCATCGCCGCCGACACGGCCAAGTTCGGCCAGCCCGAGATCACGCTCGGCGTCATTCCAGGCATGGGCGGGTCACAAAGGCTGACCCGCTTTGTCGGCAAGTCGAAGGCGATGGACATGTGCCTGACCGGGCGGATGATGGATGCCGCCGAGGCCGAGCGTTCTGGCCTGGTGTCGCGGGTCGTGCCTGCCGGTGAACTTGTCGAGGAGGCGCTGAAGGCCGCGGCCAAGATCGCCGCTTTCTCGCTGCCATCGGTGATGATGGCAAAGGAAGCTGTCAACCGCGCCTTCGAGACGACGCTTGCCGAGGGATTGCGGTTCGAGCGCCGGCTGTTTCACTCGCTGTTTGCACTGGACGATCAGAAGGAAGGCATGGCGGCCTTTGCCGAGAAGCGGAAGCCGAATTTCACCAACCGCTGACGCCAATCCCTTGGCTTCGAAGAAGATGGTTGTTGGCCGCCAAAAAGAAGGCCAGGCAGCGTTGACGCGCCGGAAAAGCTGAACTATAAGCCGCACCAACCGAGGCGGCCCTGTGGCAGCCCGTTTGTTTTTTGCGCCCTGCGGCATCCCGCATGCGCCGACCAGATCAGAAGAGAGGCATCATGGCCAATACATCCTCGGCCAAAAAGGCAACGCGCAAGATCGTCCGCCGCGCAGCGATCAACAAGAACCGTCGCTCGCGCGTCCGCACCTATATCCGCCAGGTCGAAGAGGCGCTTGCCTCCGGTGACAAGGCTGCCGCACAGGCTGCCTTCAAGATCGCGGAGCCGGAATTGATGCGCGCCGCAACCAAGGGCGTGATTCACAAGAACACGGCGTCCCGCAAGGTGTCGCGACTGGCTCAGCGGGTCAAGGTACTGTCGGCCTGACATTACTTGCCTAGACTGACGTTCTTCGAACCCGGCCGTTTGTGCCGGGTTTTTTCGTTTGCCGGCAAGCACTTAAAAAGAATGTCCGGAAACGGCGTCTTATGCGGATTTCACAATAGGGAATAGTTTGCCGGCATATGCATGCCTGCTGTTGATCGGCACGCTTGAAAATCGCCGGCCTAATGATTCTTGGCTGTCAAAAATAGCTTATATTTTTCAAACGCTTACAGATGGTGATCCACAGCTTGTCCACACCGGACTGGCCCGATCGGGGAGAAGTCGCTGTCAAGCGAATTATTTCAGAATATTTCTGTCAGCGCCCGGTTTTTCATATTCGCCGGAAAAGGGTTTGAATCACAATGGCTTTGTTAAAATGTGCCGTCGCGGCATGCCACTCGAACCCGCCTCCACTAACCAGATTCCTTAAAAATCCGTTAGACGTGGCCTTGCCCTATCCACAGCGATTTCGGTAGTGTCGATCTATCGAAAGGGACGGGCTCTGGCTCTTAACCCAAGCCTGAATCG
>NZ_RZRR01000799.1:0-2593 GCF_003998555.1 Mesorhizobium sp. M7A.F.Ca.CA.002.09.1.1
AGGTTTGACTTTGGGGTTCACCGATGAATGGCCGACCAGAGCACGCGCCACCTCTGTTGCCCGACGCGTTTGATCGGGATGATTGACAGTGAGGGGCTCCAGGCGGCGATGCTGAAACTCGACCTTCGCCCCGGAAGCGCGTGCAATATTTTCCGCGCACGCCTCAATCTGTTTTTCAGCGAAGTCGCGCAAAATCGGTGACAGTGTCCTGACTGTTCCGGCAATCTCCGCGCGTTCGGGAATGATGTTGTAAGCTTGTCCGGCGTTCAGCTTTGTGACGGAGATCACCAGGGACTCGGTGGGGTCCGTGTTGCGTGAGACTAGTGTCTGCAAGCCTAAAATGATCTGAGCTGCAACAACGACGGGGTCAATTGTCAGATGGGGAGCGGCCGCGTGACCCCCTCTGCCTTTGACCACAATATCGAACTCGTCGAGCGCGGCAAAAATCGAACCTTCGCAAATGCCGAACGCACCAACCTCCATGCCTGGCCAATTGTGCATGCCAAAGACCTGAGATATCCCGAAACGGTCCATGATCCCCTCCTGGACCATTCTTTGGCCGCCGCGGCCATCTTCCTCGGCAGGTTGGAAGATCAGGGCAACGGACCCTTTGAAGTTCCGGGTCGCGGCGAGGTATTTCGCGGCGCCAAGGAGCATTGCAGTATGCCCGTCGTGACCACACGCGTGCATCTGTCCGGACCTTTTCGACGTCCAAGGTTTGCCTGAAGCTTCGAGTATAGGCAGAGCGTCCATGTCGGCCCGCAACCCGATAGTGGGCCCATCTCCGAGTTGACCTTGGATCAACGCAACCACGCCGGTTTCAGCTATCCTGCACTCGATGTGGTTAATCCCGAAGGAAGCCAGCTTTTCCGCCACAAATGCCGCTGTGTCATTCACCCGATAGTCAAGCTCCGGATTCTCGTGCAGGTACCGGCGCCAAGTCATCGCTTCGATCTCGATCTCCTTGAACCTGTCAACGCCAACCATAGGCACGTTCCCGCATTTGAGTAATTTGGATCAGGCGCCGGTGCGTAATTAATGATCGATGCCACCGGTGTTTTCGTCAAATGCAGTTTGGATATCGTAACCATCTAGAACCGAGATAGCCCCGCGTTCAGGCCTCGGTGTTGGCGCCGGCGACTGCGACCCGATAACAAGCCGTTTGCCCTCAAATGGATAAGCTTCGGCCTTAGAGGACCAGCTGCGAAGTGCTGGCAATCATAAACTCTGGCTCTGCTGGCAACGGCCAATGGCAAAGGTCTGAGTAGGAAGAGCTGTCACCATCGCGACACTCCTCCCCCTCCCACGACCTACTTTCCAGGACTGCATGCGCTTTGCCACTCAATCCGCAAACCGCAGACCCTAGGCGGCGTGGACAAATTCGATGTTAGCAGGGTCGCTTTCCTGCGATCGGGTTGT
Source organism: Mesorhizobium sp. M7A.F.Ca.CA.002.09.1.1 (assembly GCF_003998555.1). Lineage (NCBI taxonomy): Bacteria > Pseudomonadati > Pseudomonadota > Alphaproteobacteria > Hyphomicrobiales > Phyllobacteriaceae > Mesorhizobium > Mesorhizobium sp. M7A.F.Ca.CA.002.09.1.1. The sequence goes on from NZ_RZRR01000799.1 coordinate 1,420, forward strand.
TAGCATTGGGAATGACACTGGAAGAAGAGAGCGAACGAGCTACGTCGATGCTGATTGGCAAGGTTGTTCGCCGTGTCATGCGCCACCGCGATGGAGAGGTGGTGATCGAGTTTGAGGATGGCAGCCGATTTTTCGCGGATAGCGACAGCCCTCTCGAACTGTCCATCACCTTGGCGGAATAGTATATCCGCCTTACGGAATTTCGGACGTCGATGCGATTGACGTAGCCCAAGAGGATTGATTCAAGGCTGCTTTTTGGAGGCAGGTTTGAGCAGGGGCGATCTCACCGAAGCAGAATGGCGTGTTCTCAAGGGCTTGCTGCCCATCGACCCTGACAAACGCGGCCGAGGTAGACCTCCCAAGCAGAATCGTTCGATCATCAACGGCATTCTCTGGCGGCTCCGCTGCGGCGCTCCATGGCGGGATGTCCCGCCCAAATACGGCAGTTGGAACACCATCTATCGTCGGTTCCGACGCTGGAGCGAGGCCGGGGTCTGGGAGACCGTGGCGGTAATGCTCGCCGAGGTCATGGCGGACAGCGGCCACTACAGCATCGACAGCACCACAGTTCGCGCCCATGTCTCGGCAGCGGGCGGAAAAGGGGGACTCGTGCACCGGACGCCTTCCTTGCGGACAAGGGCTACGATGCCGATACCATTCGCGCCGATCTCGCCGAGCGGAAGATTAAACCCGTCATACCCGGCCGATCAAACCGCCGCGTGAAGATCGAGTATGACCGGGCGCTCTACAAGCAGCGGAACCGAATCGAGCGCATGTTCGGCCACCTCAAAATCAACCGGGCCATTGCCACCCGCTACGATCAATTGGCCAATAGCTTCCTCGGAATGGTCTACCTAGCCACCGCCAGATACTGGCTCAAATTTGTCCACGCCGCCTAGCATCACGCCCGATAAAGTGTTGGCGGGATTTCGCTCAGGAGTTCCGCGCCGCGCTCTGTCACGAGCACGTGTGCGCCGGCACCAAATAGGTAGCCACTTTCGCTGCACAAAATGTTTGGCATGTGCAGGGTCATGCCAGCTCGGAGTGGTTCATTTACATCGGGCTCCAGGCTTAGGTCGCCGCGCTCAGTCCAATTGATGCCAGTTTGGTATCCTGTTCGTTGGCGGAAGACGCCCTTGCGTCCAGATCGCTTCAACACCTCGCCCCCAGCAGC
>NZ_RZRR01000800.1:0-2591 GCF_003998555.1 Mesorhizobium sp. M7A.F.Ca.CA.002.09.1.1
CACTCGGCCGGCGCGGCGCCAACCTGACCGGCGACTTCCTGGTCGAGCTCGGCAAGGAAATCGACAATACGCGCGGCATTGTCGCCAAGGTCGTAGCGACCGTAGCGGGACGCCGACCGCATGTCGACGATGACCGTATCGCCATCGTCCGTCACGCGGATCGCCACATCGGCGGGAAGGCCGATCACGAAGCCCTTGGCGACGGCGGTGATGGTCACCTCGCTTTGCCCGGCGAGATCAGGATAGGGTTCCGATAGATCCCAGTCGCGCCGGTCGAGTACGGTTTCGACGGCATTGACGACAGTCTCGAACGGCAGGTCGTAGCTGCGTGCGCTGACCAGCGGATAGCTATCGGTCTGCAGCCGCTGTTCCCCAGGCGTCGACGGCGCAAGCACGTTCATATCCTTCTTGCGGTCGCTCACGTCGAGCGCCGGCGGTTCGTCGAAATCCGTCGAGATGTCCCTGAGCGGCGGATAGATCGTCGCCCAGTAGGCGGCGACGCCGTAGGGTGCGAGCACCAGCAGCGCCAGCAGCGCGCCGACCGTCAGGTCGCGACCGCCGCGGTCGCCGAAATTCCAGAGCCGCGAAAAGGCAAACCCGGCAAACAACAGCGCCATCGCCGCCAGCAGCGCGACAATGCCGAGCACCCACAGAAAGACAGGTGTTTCGACGAGATCGAAGCGATGGCCGACAAAGACCGTCAGCAGCAGCACCAACGAAAAAGCGGCCGTGCGCCGCGACCATCCGGCCGCCCTCGACGTTTGCCGTTCAGGAATACTTGCCATCGATTGCCGCACCACCCCAACCCGAACGGAGACTTAGAACCTTTTTGCGATGCCATGAAGCCGAAACATGCGACATCGCGTCAATCCGTCGGCAGGCGATAATCCTTGAACTGCTGGCGCAAGGTGATCTTCTGGATCTTGCCGGTGGCGGTGTGCGGAATTTCACCGACGAAGGCGACATCGTCCGGCATCCACCATTTGGCCACCTTGCCGTCCATGAAGTCGAGAATATCAGCCTTGCTCGGTTCCTTGCCCGGTTTGCGGACGACGACCAGCAGCGGCCGTTCGCCCCATTTCGAATGGTGGACGCCGATGGCTGCCGCCTCGGCGACATCGGGGTGACCGACAGCCAGGTTCTCGAGGTCGATGGTCGAAATCCATTCGCCGCCGGACTTGATGACGTCCTTGGCACGATCGGTGATCTGCATATAGCCGCCCGCGTCGATGTGGGCGACGTCGCCGGTATCGAACCAGCCGTCCCCGTCGAACTGCTCCACGCCGGCGCCGCCATAATAGGCACGGGCAACGGCCGGCCCACGCACTTTCAGGCGGCCAAATGTCTTGCCGTCCCAGGGTTGCGCATTGTTGTCGTCGTCGGTCACCTTCATTTCGACGCCGAACGGCGGATAGCCCTGTTTCTGCTGGACATCGAGCCGGGCTTCGCCCTCAAGACCAGCATAGTCCGGCTTCAGGGTGCACAGCGTGCCGAGCGGCGACATTTCGGTCATGCCCCAGGCATGGATGACCTGGACATCGTAGTTCTGCTGAAACTTCGTCATGATCGCGCGCGGGCAGGACGAGCCGCCGATGACGACCTTATTGAGATAGGGAAGCTTCTTGCCGGTCTCCTCCAGATGCTGCAGCAGCATCATCCAGACGGTCGGCACGGCCGCACTGAAGGTCACCTTCTCGGTATCGAGCAGTTCATAGATCGAGGCGCCGTCCATCTTGCAGCCGGGCATGACCAGCTTGGCGCCGATCATCGGCCCGCTCTGGCCAAGGCCCCAGGCATTGGCGTGAAACATCGGCACGACAGGCAGGATCGTGTCGCGCGACGACAACCCCATGGCGTCGGGCATGGCGGCGATCATGGCGTGCAGCACGTTCGAACGGTGGCTGTAGACGACGCCCTTGGGATCGCCCGTGGTCCCGGAGGTGTAACACATGCCTGCGGCGGTGCTTTCGTCGAAGGTCTTCCAGGCGAAGTCGCCATCCGCCTCGTCAAGCCACTCTTCATAGGCGACCACATTGGGCAACGTCGTCTGCGGCATGTGTGCCTTGTCGGTCAGCACGATCACCTGTTTCAGCGACTTGACGGCGCCGGCGATCTTCTCGAGCAGCGGCACGAAAGTCAGGTCGACGAAGACTGCCTTGTCCTCGGCATGGTTCATGATCCAGACGATCTGCTCGGGAAACAGCCGCGGATTGAGCGTGTGGTAGATGGCGCCGATGCCCATGATGCCGTACCAGGCCTCGATGTGGCGGGCGGTGTTCCAGGCCAGCGTCGCGATGCGGTCGCCCAACCCATAGCCGTCGCGCTCCAGCCGCTGGGCGACCTTCAGGGCGCGACGATGGATGTCGGCGTAGGTGGTGCGCACGATCGGCCCTTCGATCGAGCGTGACACGATCTCGCGCATGCCATGCTGCCGCTCGGCATTGTCGATGAGCTTATGGCAAAGCAGCGGCCATTCCTGCATCAGTCCCAGCATTCGGTCCTCCCTCACGCTTTTGCGTTGTGCTTTTTGTCCCATTGTGGAGCGAACCGACGGATTGTCCAGCCGCCAATACGGCCGAGCACTGCATTGG
>NZ_RZRR01000079.1:0-10551 GCF_003998555.1 Mesorhizobium sp. M7A.F.Ca.CA.002.09.1.1
GCCAGGGACGGCGCTACCGGGCGGCGTTGCGCAGCTGCCGCGATGCGCTGGATGGCTGGACGCCGCCGGAAAAAGCGATGCGGGCGGTGATCGACGCCGCGCGCGAAGCAAAACTCCTGCAGTAGTTGGAAAACAGGACATGTCCGAGCTCATTTTGCCCACACCGATGCGGATCAAGCCGCATGGCTCGGACACGATCCGCGACGTCGCCACGCTCAGGGATGCCAGCGAAATCCTGATCGATTGGCCGCAGGCCAAGCGCGGCCCGTTCTACCAGGCGGCGCGCGAGAAGGTCGAAGCCGCATTGGAAACCCAGACAGGCGCCGCCGAGGCGCAGGAAGCGTTCGCAGCGCTCTGCAGCCACGCCGGCGTCTTGGTGCGGTAGGTGTCAAAGGAAGCAGACGTCGTGCCTCGCCTGCTTTGTCATTTCGTTGGAAGCTCGCCCTGGACAATCGGCTGAGAGGTTTCGAATCCAAAGCTCTTCGGCACCAGAAGAATCAATGCAATCACGATGGCGATCGATGCAAGCAACGTGGCTGTGGCTGCAATATCTCTCACGATAATCTCTCCAAATTCCAAGTCGTGAGAAAAACGCTCCCGAGAAAACGAGGTTCCATTAGCTTGTGCGATAATACCAGGGAGCCGGCGTTTATTGCTTCGGCGGCTGGGGTGGAACTTCACCCGGCTTGATCACCGGCGTCTTGCCTTCGTCGGGGGCCGGCGCCGCCATGCCCTGGTCTCCCGTCGGGGGCGGTTTCAGCACGCCGCCGCAGTCGTTGAGCTTCGCGGTCAAATTGCCGTCATCGGCTTGCTTTTCAGGCTGCTGTTTTGCCTCTTGCCCGGTCTGAGCCCTGCATTTGTCGGCCTGCGGCGCCTGGCTGTCGTTCTGCTGCTGGGCTGCGGCCGGCACTGCCAGCGCCAGCATAAGGCCGAATGGCATGATGGCGAGAGTTCTCATCCCTACCTCCTTCTTTCTTTCACGGTCGCCTGCGGCGACCTTCCCTTCACAGGGACAACGCCTGTCGACGAAAAAGGTTGGCCGCGTCGCCGGGCGGCATTGCAACCAAACCCGTTCGCCGGCCGTTGCGCGTGCCGGAGGCGGTCATGTTCGAAGGTTTTCAAGGCGCGGAAATCGACACCGGCGATGCCGGCATATTCTGCCTGCGTGCCGGGACCGGGCCGCCATTGCTGTTGCTGCACGGCTTTCCGCAGACGCATCTGATGTGGCGCGACATCGCGCCCGCTCTGGCCAGCCGGTTCAGCGTCGTCTGCGCCGATTTGCGCGGCTATGGCGGCAGCTCCTGTCCGGCGTCCACTCCGGACCACGCACCCTATGCCAAGCGCGCCATGGCGGACGATTTGGTGAGGCTGATGGAGAAGCTGGGTTTCAGCAGCTTCATGGTCGCCGGCCATGATCGCGGCGGGCGTGTCGCCTACCGCATGGCGCTCGACCATCCGGGCAGCATCGACAGGCTCGCCGTCCTCGACATCGTGCCGACCGCCGATGCCTGGGACCGCGCCGACGCCAGGCTGGCGCTGGGCTATTGGCCATGGTCGCTGCTGGCGCAGCCCGAGCCATTGCCGGAAAAGATCCTGTCCGGCGCCGCCGAGGCGATCGTCGACAATGCGCTCAACGGCTGGGGCTCACAGCCATCGGCGTTTCCAGCCGAAGTGCGTCAGGCCTATGTGGAGGCCCTGCGTACGCCTGCCCACGCCCATGCCATCTGCGAGGAATATCGGGCGGCAGCCACGCTCGACCGCGAGCATGACCATGCCGACAAGGCAGCCGGCCGGCGCATCCGCTGCCCGCTGCTGGCGCTATGGAGCGGTCAGGGCGCGTTGGCGGATTGGTATGCCGGCGAAGGCGGACCACTGGCGCTGTGGCGCGGCTGGGCCGACGACGTGCGCGGACAGGCGATGCCGGGTGGACACTTCTTCCCCGAGGAGGACCCGGCGCGGACGGCCGATCTGCTGGCCGGCTTCTTCGGCGAAACCAGTCACGGCATCTCCGTGCGATCGGAGTTACCTTCGCCCTCCCCTTGATGGGCTCAGGACGTTTCGGTTTCAGGCAGGTCGGCGCCCAACTGCGGAACGATGATCGAATCCAGCGGCGCCGTCAGCGACCAGCTGAGATGGCCCGGGCTGCGATCCAGCACCGCCAAGCCGTTCAGCGATTGCGGCGCGACCCGTTGCAGGACGACGGTGCCGAAACCCTTGCGCGTGCTTTCGTCTTGCCGCCCCCCGGGCCGCTCTCCCTCACGCACCGGCATCGTCTCGTCCCAGAGCAGATGGATTTCCAGCTTGTCCGAAGCGCCTTCGACGATCCGCCAGGTGATCTCCAGCCGCCCGGCCTCGCTCGCCAGCGCGCCATATTTGGAAGAGTTGGTGCCGAGTTCATGAAACGCCATGCCGAGATTTTGCACGGCATTCGGCTGCAGGGTCAAAAGCGGTCCGGAAAGCGATACCCGCGCCTCGTGGCCGAACGGCTTGAGCTGCTCCTGGGCAAGGTCGAAGAGGCTGGCGCCGGCCCATTCCGAGTTCACCAGCAGATCGTGCGACCGCGACAGCGCCATGATGCGGGAACGGATCATCTCCTCGAACTCGCGCGGATCGGTCGAGCGTTTGCTGGTCTCCCGGATCATCGAGAGGATCACCGCGAACTGGTTCTTGACGCGATGGTTCACCTCGCGGAGCAAAAGCCTGATCCGGCGCTCGCTCTCCTTGCTGGCGGTGATGTCGCGGGCGATCTTCGATGCGCCGATGATCTCGCCGGACGCGTTCCTGATCGGCGAAATGGTCAGCGACACGGCGATGAGGCCGCCATCCTTGCGCCGGCGGATCGTCTCATAGCTGGCCAGGAGCTCGCCCCTGCGAACCCGGCTGATGATGTCGGTCTCTTCATCCTTGAGATGATCGGGGATGAGCATGAGTACGGAGCGGCCGACGGCCTCTTCGGCGGTGTAGCCGAACATGCGTTGCGCCGCCGCGTTCCAACTGGTGATGATGCTGTTCAGGTCCTTGCTGACGATGGCGTCGAAGGACGAATCGACAATCGCCGCCAGCCGAGCGTGGGCAGTGATTTCGAGCAGGCTATCGACGCTTGCCAATTCTGTCATTGCCCCGTCGTGGCCCCACCTTGCCGCCTCCCGCCAGCGTCTGCGTGAGGATTCCCCTCCTGCTAGAAATGCCTGACCGGGCATTTTGGTTGCAGTCGGTGCGCAGCATTCCGCATTTGCGGTCGCGGACACGCATGTCACGATAATGCCCGGCCCTCCATCTCGGCAATGCCTCTGCGGCCGTAAATGCCGATCCAGTCGAGCTGCTGTAAGCCCGATGACCGCTTCGCCCTGTCCGTCTCATCGGCCTGCTTTTTCGGAGCCGGCGTCGTTGGGCGGCGCAACGGGCACTGCATCGGCGTCGGGATTCCTTTGCGGACAGTCCTCATAGCTGTGGTCGCGCCCGCCGCAGAAGGAACAGCACATGGCCTCGCGATCCCCGCTTCCGGGCCGCCATTGCGGAGTTTTGTAGGGCTTCCTGCCATCCATCCCCAGCAATGCACGACGGACCATTTGGTTGCGCTGCCACAGACGGCGAGCCGGCGGTTGCGGAACCACCCGGCGGGATGCGAGTTTCGGCCGATATGTCCATTCGAGGAACAGCCATGCCAATGCGCCGAATTGCCTTGACGGCAGCGATCCTGCTGGCCGCGACCGGCCTCGCCGAAGCCAGGCCCGACACCCGCACGATGAGTTGCGACCAGCTCCGGCAACTGCTCCAAAGCCGCCATGCCGTGGTGCTGACCACAGGCCCCAACACCTATGATCGCTATGTCAGGCAGTTCGGCAACGAATGCGACTGGCCGGAGGTGCCGATGTCGGCCTATGTCCCGACCCGTGACGGCAGCTGCCCGGTCTACCGCTGCGAGGAACCTGTCACCAACTTTCCGGACTGACACCGCGCTTCCAATCGGCTTTGCCGCCGCAGTGCGTTGATCCCGGCGCGCGAACCGGCTAGGGGTGGGGCGCAACGTGCATTTTCCCGCTTCGTCTAATGGTAGGACAGCGCCCTTTGAAGGCGTGAATCGAGGTTCGAGCCCTTGAGCGGGAACCAGCAACCAAGCGCTTGGCTGGTTCGAAGCCGCGCGCAGACTGGCCAGCCGGCTTCAGCACATTAGCGCGCGCTTGTATTTCACTCGAAGCAGGATCATCATCCAGGCCGTCAGTGGCTTGAAGGGGTAGAGCGCATGGAACTGAGTTGCTTTGACGGGGGCGTGCTTGCGTCGACGATGTCCCTGAACGTCACGGCGGTTTTCATGATATTTGCCGCATTTGCCGCATTTCGGCTGCTTGCAATGTCAGGCGAAGGTTCTGTCGACCAACTCCAGACGGCGTAGCCGGCAGAGAACCTCCCGTGCAGGAGAACGGCATATGGCCGCGAGAAAGGTGATAGCCGTCAAGGACTGGTCTTGCGGCATGAGCGACGAGCTTGGCCGCGTCGTGCTGACCATCAACCCGACCGAGGGTGAGCCCATCCTGGTTTTGATGACAATTTTCCAGGCGGCAAGGATGGCCGGGGAATTGCGGGCGCCGAAACTCGTCTCCATACCCCGGTGACGCCACGCCCCCGGCAAGGCGGATCAAGCTCGCCGGGGCAGCCCCAACGCCCCCAGCGAGCCCTGTTGCTCCGTTACGATGAACAATGGAGCAATTAGTGTTTTACGGATCTGGGCGCCGTTAAGTTGCATCCGGCTCCTGAAACCATTTCGCGGACCCCGCGTTGACCACCGGGCCGACACAGGAGACATCTCATGACCGTCAACTGCCGCATATCGATCGACAACCGGCCGGAGGCCACGGACGCGGTTTTTCAGGCGGTTCCGCGGATCGGCGAAAGCGTTGCGCTGTCGATCGATGGAACCACGCAGGATCTGCGGGTATCGCGTGTCGTGCACGTCACCAATGGCAGCCTGGAAGGTGCCGCGATCGTCGTCGAAGTGACGACCAACATCCTCTGAATCGAGAGTTATGGTCCGCTGGGCCGGCCGGCACCGCGTTGCGGCGACCGGCAGCCTGAAAGGACTGGAGCGGCTCACGCGCGGTGAACCGCTACTCCTTGCCGCTTTCGGAAATGCCGTTGCCGCCGGCGGTTGGCAGGATACCGAAGTCTTGCGACTTCGCCCCTTGCTCCGCCGTCAGGAAGCCGTCTGAGGCAAGACCGCGCCGCAGCAATTCCCTGACCGCGGCCGAACGGCTCGGCATACGCTTGTCGAAGCGCCAGTTTTCCAGCGCAGCCAGCTCGTCTGACGTCAGCATGATCTGCAACCGTTCCGGGCGTTCCAGTTCAGTCATCGCGCTCCCTCGCTCAGGATCCCGATACCTCGAATGAGTATTCAACTCGCTTACCTAATAGTTAGGAAAGCGCTCCTAGCGCGTCAAGACCTCGGGATGAGTGAACTGCTTCTCATGCGCATGATGAGCCTGATGGTATTCGGCGTAAGGCGCATACTTGCATAACTATGCTAACTAGCTGATTTGTTTAGATATTATTTAATTCGTGACTTGCCAAGATGAAGCCCCTGCCGCATTGTGCAACCTGAACAGAAAACCGTTCCCTTTGGGAGGTTTCGATGCGGTATGATTACTCGGCGCGACTGCGCGATGACGTCCGTTCAGCGGTCCAGATCGCCTTCAGGAAGACCGGCATCGTCAGTATCACGGCGGTGGCGGAACATGTAAGGGTCAGGAACCTGGCCGAAAACATCGCCCTCGAGGACGTCGAATACATTGTCTTCCAGGCAGCCCAGCTGATTGGCGCCGCAATTGAATTCGACGGGCTCACCAATTTCGACGGCGTGGCTGGCCTGTTCGTGGATGGTCTCGGTGGCGACGATGGCGGGCGGATGATCGCCCAACGCGACGGGCCTGGTCCGGCCACCCTGCAGTAAGACGGTACCGGCTGAACAGGGGGCCTTCTCAAAAGGCCGCCCTGCTGTTTCTGAACCGGATGATGACCGGAGCCGTTCCGTCAGGCGGAGCCGGCGATTTGTGAGGCGAAGTCGCGATAGGGACGCAGAGGGCGGCCCAGAAGCGCGGTCAGGCGCTCCACGTCGCCGGCCTCGGGCAGCATGCCGTCGGTCAGGAACCGTTCGCCCATCAAGCGCATGTCGTAGGCCATCCAGGCAGGCAGGAACTGCTTGAGATTCTGCTCGAAACCTTCGGTGTTGTCGCCGCCGTAGCTGATCGGCCGGGCGAGCACGTCGGACCAGATGGCCGCGATATCCGTCCCGGTCAGTGTCTGCGGACCGACGAGGTTGATCCGCTCGAGCGCAAGCGGCTCCGCGGACCGTTCGCGGCGCAGCAGCTCGAGAGCGGCGATCTCGGCGATATCACGCACGTCGACCATGGCGAGACCTTTGGCGCCGATCGGCATTGTGTAGGTGCCATAGCCGGTGATGACGTCTTCGATCATCAGGTCGTTCTGGATGAAATAGGCCGGGCGCAGGATCGTAGCCTGGAAGCCCATCTGCTCGATCATTCGCTCGACGCCGAACTTGCCGGCGAAATGCGGCACGTTCACATACACGTCGGCATGGATCACCGAGAGATAGACGATCCGCTCGATGCCCGCCGATCGGGCGACGTTCAGCGCGACCAAAGCCTGGGTGAATTCGTCCGGCACCACGGCGTTCAAGAGGAACAGGGTGGAAACGCCGGACATGGCTTTGCGCAGTGAATCGACATCGAGAAAGTCGCCTTGCGCGACCGATACGCCCGCCGGGAAGCTGGCTTTCGACGGATCGCGGACGAGAGCACGGACGTCGGCGCCGCGCTTGACGAGGTGCTCGACGACTTGGCGGCCAACATTGCCTGTGGCGCCGGTAACGAGGATGGTCATGGAATTTCTCCTGTTGGGTTGCTTGACAGGCCCAATATGTGTGGCTCACAAACACTCAAACAGACCGAAATTTTAGACGCACCGTCTCACTGGTGGAACACCTATGGATATTCTGGCCCTCACCGATTTCAACCTCGTTGCCCGCCATGGCGGTTTCGGCAAGGCGGCACGGGCCACCGGCCGGCCCAAGGCAACCCTGTCGCGGCGCGTTGGAGACTTGGAGAGCAGCCTTGACCTGCGCCTGTTTGAACGGGGTGCGCGTAACCTGAAGCTGACCGAGGAAGGACGGGCGCTTTTCGAGCGGACGGGGGCGTTGCTTGCCGAACTGGACGAGACGGCCGCGGCGATCGCCTCGGGCGGTCAAAGACCCAAGGGGAGACTGCGGATCAGCGCGCCCCTGCTTTTTTCTCAGACCGCGATGGGGAGGATCGCCGCGGGATTTGCCCTCAAATTTCCGGAGGTGAGGCTGGAGGTCACGACGGAGGACCGGGCTGTGGACATGATCGAGGAAGGCTACGACCTGGTGATCCGGGTCAACCCGGATCCCGACGAAAGCTTGGTCGGACGGGCGTTTCTCCGCGACCGGCTGGTCGTCGTGGCGAGCCCTCACCTTCCTCGCACCGGTGGACCGGCCCCTGCCGTTGCGCGCGGGAAAGGCGAACGGCAAACATGGCACGTGAAGACCGAGGGTGGCCGGTCGACGATCAAAATCGAGCCGGTCCTCGCTTTGGGAACGCTCATTATGGTGCGCGATGCGGTGCGGGCGGGGGTCGGTGCGGCACGTCTTCCCATTTCGTTGGTGGCCCACGATTTGGCTGACGGCACGTTGGTGAATTGGGGGGACATCGACGCCCCTGAGATCGCTCTTTGGACGCTCTACCCCTCCCGGCGGCTGCTCAGCCCGCGCGTGTCGGCGTTCCTGGATTTTCTGAAACAGGCCTTCCCGAACGGGACGCCGGACGAACTGGCCGCCTATATCGGCAGGTGATGCCCGACCGCTTTCGCCGGCAAGAACTTTTATTTTTGGCGGAAGGAGTTTGCGGTGGAACAAGTTGGGGCGACGGCAATTACCTTGTCGCCCTACAAGAGGAGGACGTCGTGAAAGACTTGCGCAGTCTCCTTGCCGAACTGTCAGCCAACTGGCTCAAGCGCCGCAAGGCGCAGGCGCCCACGACCGTGAACACGGTCAAACCCCGCCCTGCCCACCAGGCGACGCGGCAACGCGCCGCCCACAAACCCAAAACACCGCCCACCCGCGATGTCGCCTCGAACATGTGAGCCCCGCGGACAATGTGGGGCCCAATGCCGCTGGGGGTATCGGCAATCTATCACGCCAGATTGATTGGTAGCGACGAAACCTTGAGCGGCCATAAGCGTTTATTGCTTCAGCCCAATTGAGGTGGTTCCAATGCAAACGGCATGGTTCTCCAAACCTGTGGCGGTTTCGGTCGGCGTCACCGGTTCCATCCATCATCTGTCCAACACACAGCAGGCCATTGATTTGCTCACCACACATTGGCGTGACGCAGGCAGCCCGAAGCATCGGTCCGCACTGCGCGCCTGCCAGCGGGCGACGAGCGGCGATGTTGCCCCCGACGTCGCCAGGGCGGCGCTCGTCGAAGCAGCGCGCGAAGCCCACATCCTGATCGAATAGCCACATCGTGATCTAATAGGCGTATCGATTGAACCTGCTGACGCTATAATCGCTGCGCCCCCTCCGGAGAACGCCTGCCATGACCCTGAAAACACGCAAGCTCGGCAGCCAGGGGCTGCAGGTCTCGGCTATCGGCCTCGGCTGCATGGGCATGAGCCAGTCCTATGGCCCGGCCGACGAGGCCGAATCCATCGCCACGCTGCACCGTGCCATCGACCTCGGCTGCACCTTCCTCGACACCGCCGAAGTCTATGGCCCTTACGACAACGAAGCCCTGCTCGGCCGGGCATTGAAGGGCAAGCGCGACCTGGTGACGATCGCCACGAAATTTGGCTTCCGCATCGAAAACGGCAAGCAGACCGGAACCGACAGCCGGCCCGAGCACATTCGAGAGGCGGTGGAAGCCTCGCTCGGCCGCCTCGGAACCGACCGTATCGACCTGCTCTACCAGCACCGCGTCGACCCGGCGGTGCCGATGGAGGATGTCGCGGGCGCCGTCGGCGAACTCGTCGCGCAAGGCAAGGTGCGCTTCTTCGGCCTGTCGGAAGCGGGTGCAGCCAACATCCGCCGGGCGCATGCCGTGCATCCGGTGTCGGCGTTGCAGAGTGAGTATTCGCTGTGGGAGCGCAATCTGGAGCCGGAGATCATCCCGCTGCTTGGCGAACTCGGCATCGGCCTGGTGCCGTTCTCGCCGCTCGGCCGAGGGTTTCTCACCGGCCAGGTCAAGCGTGCGGAAGACTATCCCGACGGCGATTATCGCCGCAACGACCCGCGCTACCAGGGCGAAAACTACGACGCCAATGTCGAGGCGGCCGCCAAGGTGAGCGACATCGCCGCTGCCCGCGGCGTCAAGCCCGGCCAGGTCGCGCTGGCCTGGCTGCTGGCGAAGGGCGACGGCTTTGGCATCGACATCGTGCCGATCCCCGGCACCAAGCGCAGAAAATACCTGGAAGAGAACGTCGCCGGCGCCGCTATCAAACTCGATGCCGCCGAGATGGCCGCGCTCAACGAAGCGCTCGCGCCGGGAAAAATCTCCGGCCCGCGCTATACCGAGCGGGGCATGGCGATGGTCGACCGGTAGGGGGCGCCTGCTCCAGCGTCCGCGACAATCTCGCCAAGCTCGTTCCGAATAGTGATGCTAACGAAAGCCCAGATGCTTCCGATAGCAGTGGGTTTCCACGGTGAACCTGCCGGCGACATCATCCGGCAGCCAAAGTGCGTCTTCGAAGCTGCGGTTCAAGCGCCATCCTTCGCGGGCATAAAATCTCTGCGCGCGGACATTTCCCGCCGTGCAGAAAAGCTCGGCCTCCGCCACGCCCTGTTCGCACAAGAGATGCTCGGCATAAGACAGCAGATCGCGGGCGGTTCCGCTTCCCCGTGCCTGCGGGCTTACATAGAGTTTGACCAGCTCCGCCCCGTTTATCGAGACGAAGCCAAGCAATCCATCGGCAGCCGCCACATGGAAGGCATCGGTGGATTGCTCCAGCCACAGCGCAAAATGCGCCGGCGTTCGGTACGCCAGGATTTCGGCTGGAACCAGATGCGCATGGGCATCATGCCAGCCCTGATGCCACAGTTGCACGATCGCCGACCGGTCGGCTTCCTGGGCTGGGCGAATTTCGAGCATTTCTCACCGCCGACGGGTAGCTAATCCGTAAGGCCGCGCGGAGGGCCGCCTGGTTCCATGGGCCTTCCGCCGATTTCGGTCAACCCGCCGCTGCCGCGGTAACCTTCTTGGACGCGGCCCGCTGTCGCCGCATGCGCCGTTTGGCGACAAGCTTGAGCGCGACCGGCGGCTCGTTTGACAGCGCGCCCAGCACGGCGTCGACCATGCCATGCGCCACGAAATCCGCGTTCATGTCACGCGCCAGTTTGCCCGCCGTCTCCTTGTCCTCGCTGTCGGCCTCCGACCAGAACACGATTCCCACCCGAAGTGCGGCCTTCGCACGCTTCAGCCGGCGGACCAGAAAGCGGGCGTGCTTGATGGAATCCCGGTTCAGGAA
>NZ_RZRR01000007.1:0-22598 GCF_003998555.1 Mesorhizobium sp. M7A.F.Ca.CA.002.09.1.1
GGCTGGGCCCCATCGCCGGCAGCGGCGGCCGCTCCGAAAGTGCTGATCGCGCCTCGGCGAAGCCGTGGACGGACAGCGCCAACGCCATGCCGAGCACGCAGGCGCCGGCGAGCTTTGGGGCGATCCGGTATCTATCGGGCAGCGTCATCGAGCCGCTCTTTGAACATCCGCTTCAGATCCTTGTTGAAGCGCGCCCGCCCATCCACTTCGGAAGGCGGGATGGCCCTGTTCAGCGCATCGGTCAGAAGCGCGTTGTCGAGCGCGACCGACTTGATGTGCGGCGCCTTGAAGATCTTTTCGAGCTCGCTGCGCGAAAAATGGTTCCCGAACCATTTGCGCTTGTGCTTGTTGGCGACCAGCGTGATGCTGACCGCATTGCCGCGCAGCTCGCGGATCTTCTTGTAGAGCCGCTTGCCTTGCCGCAGCGACGCGACATTGAGTTCGAACACGATGAAGATCTCGTCGCTCGTCGACAGCACGGAATTGTGCCAGGGCGTTTCCAGATTGGGCAGGTCGATAACGATGTCGTCGAAGCGGTAGGCGACGAGGTCGAGCAGGCGGAAGACGAAATCGCTGCCATGCGGCTCGAACGGCAGTTGCGGCCGCTCGAATGCATAGAGGGTGAGGCCGGACGGGCGCGACAGCTTGATGACGTCCATCAGCTCGACATCGAGCCGCTCCGGCTGGCCGATGATGCCGGCAAGGTCGAACTGGTTGAACAGATTGAGATAGGCGCCGCAATTGGCGCTCTGGAAATCCAGGTCCACGAGACAGGTGGACGCCGCGCGCTCGCCCGATTTCGACGCCAGGAATTCGGCCGCCGACAGCGCCAGCGTCGTGGCGCCGGCGCCGCCGCTGGCGCTGATGAAGGTGATGATCCGGCTTTTGGTTCCCTGGTTGCCGGTGTCGTGGAAGGTCACCGCATTGAGCAGTTCCTTGCCGTCGAGCGGCTTGTGCAGCCAGTCCGAGGCGTTCATGCGCACCAAAACGCGCGTCTGCTCCGAGCTCAGCTCGTCGGAAACCGCGATCAGCGGCACGCTGGCCCACAGTGCGCGCGCCTCGACGATGCCGGGCCTGCCGAGCAGCTCGCCATTGCCGAGATCGAGGATGACGATGCCCGGGCGTGTGTCCGCCGGCGGTCCTTTCAGAAAATCGCTCGTCTCGGAAACCCTGACGTCATAGATCGCCAGCGCATCGAGCCGCGTCGCCACATCGCGCTTGAAATTCGGATCCGACGAAAACAGCGCCACCTGCTTGCGCTTGGTCGGCGTAACCTTGGTGTTGATGGCGTTCATGGCCAGGTACTCTTCATGTCTTCGCCCGTGACCGTGCTCAGCATGGAGGGCATTGTGATGTTGTTGAAGCCGAGCAGTCCGCCCAGGAAGAAAAACTGGAAGGGATGGTTGGTGATGCTCACCGTGATGGTCGGCACCGGTCCGCTGGGACGCGTCCAGTAGCCGAGGCCGGAAGCCTGGTATTGAATCCTGACTTCGGACTTGGCCAACATCGGCAGGAATGTCTGCATTCCGGGCCGGCTGCTGTTGCCGCTGAAAATGAAATTAAAGGCATCTTGGCTTACATTGAGGTTCTGGCACGTAGCGCCTGTGCCGCAAACGCAAGAGACGCTTCCAGCGGTGTTGGCGGTGCAGATATAGTTGTAAGTGTTTGCGGGTACCGCAGTGCCGACTTTAGTTAGGTCGGTCTGCGTTATCGTCTCGGCCAGGAGCCCGCTGGCGACAGGTGTAGAAATCTGCGCCAGCCTTGCGCCGGCTTGCACCGCCTTATTCCCGGCATTCCATTGGTAAAAGGCGTAGCCGAAATCGATGAAGCCAAGCAAAAGCGTCAACAGCAGCGGCATCACTATGGCCATTTCGACCATTGTCGTTCCGGACTGGCTAGCCCAAAACTTGGTGCGCCCCATCACCATCCAATGACCCGTTCCTGATGGGATACACTGAGGGTCAGGGCTCCAAAGCCAAGATACGACCAGAATCCAACGTCCGGATAAGAATAGGAGGTGCTGACGTCCACGACATCGACTTTGGTCGTGCTGCTGAGATAAAGTTGCGTGCCCGTGGCGGCATCAACCGCGTCCAGCGAGACCGCCTTGGTGATGTCAACCGCCGCCGGCAGCCATCCGGTCACTCTGGCGCTGCCGTTAGCGACCGCCCCATTGGCAGCAAGGTTCTGGGCTCGGCCCTTGCAAGTCGCCCAATCGCTGCTGCATCGTGCCATGTAGCGCCCCGCATCCTCAACGCCAGCTTCGAGAAGCATCCGCGTATTCAGGATGTTGGAGAACTCGAACACACCGGCCGATAACAGCAATACGAGTGGTATCGTGATCGCGGCTTCCACCAAAGCGGCGCCACTTTCGTCGCCTTGGAACCGTCCAATGATTCTGCGGAGCCTGGTCATGTCAGCGCTACCGATACAACTGGGCTTCGTTGCGGAATGCTTTGTCTACCAGGGTGTTGTTGGCAAATCCGCCATCGACATCGACGATCTCAAGGCTGATAGCCTTCTCGGCGCCTGTACCGTCCGGATTGTCCTCGTCGTTGGGATTCACCTTCTGGATAGGGTTGTTTATGAAGACGCTTGCATAGCCATCCGGTCGGACTGCGGTGTGGCCGTTCAGCTTCGCCTGGTTTGCTTTGCAATCGATAATGGCCATGTTTATCAGCCGGCGGCTCGGATCCGCCTTGGTGAGGTCCCCCTTGTAGCAGGAAGGCGTTCCAACTTCGTTCGAAGGCCCTTTCGATTTGTCGCCCACGATTCCGGCCGCGATTTCATAGTTGTAGACATCATACCTGGAGGCGGGAACGTTCCGCTTGAGAGGGTCGGTCTTCGCCGGGAGGTTTGGATACGCTGCGTTCTTATGATTGGCGGCCCAGTAGGCGGTCCAGAAGGAATTCGCCGCGATCGGCAGCGTCATGCCCTTAGCGGAGTCATAGCCGGTGCCATCCGGGAGAGGCAACGCGGAACCATCCGTCGCGACATCAAACTTGTTGCAATTGCTGTTCTTGCTGGCCCCCTTGCGGACATTGCTCGCCGGGCGGTAGCCAAGGTCTGTGTTATTTTTCAGATTGCCCTGATAGAGATCGAACCGGACATTCAGGCCAGTATTGACCTGACCCAAGGTGACACCCGTTTTCGTGGTCAGCGAAGTGCGGCTGTAGCAGGTGCCGGCGGTCCCCTTGGCCATCCCCTCCTGTATCGAGGTCAGGCCGTTTTCCAGCAGGCCAAAGTTGCCCGGGCCGGGGTTGCTATCGACTTTCAGAATACGAAATTCGCGGCTATAGGTGTCCCCCGACGCGAACGCCTGCTGGATCGTTTTGCTGGTCAACGGGTCGGTCGTCTCGAACGGATTGCACATGAAGATCGGCACCGTTTCGCAGATCGACTGGACAAATCCGGCCACAGCCTGAGGTCTGATGTCGAATGTGTTGCTGCCGCTGACAACGCTTGCCGGAAAGATCGCTTCGAAGGCCCCGGCACCATCCGCCAGGCCGGACGGGTTCACGGTCACCAGTGAGAATGTCACGGCTTTAGGGTCGGTGCTTGCCCAGTTCACACCATTGGCGTCGACACCAGCGGCACTCAACTTGATGCTGTCGTCGGCCGGTATCCCGGTCAAGTATGTAACGGTCACATCGGCTAGAGCGAGTGTATGATCGCCTGCCGTTGAAAACTTGGTCTTGTTGGTGAGAAGGGTAGTCTTGGCCAGATTGGCTCTGGTGATCGAATCCGATCTGCCATCCAGTTCCGCTGCCGTTGCCAGAGCAAGGGCATCAACTCCCTTTTGCAGATCGTTGTGAAGTCCGTTGGCTCGGCTCATATCGATGGCCAGCAGAGCGAAGCCGATAAGCACGGGCAGCATGATTGCCACGAGGATCATCGCGATGCCGCGTTGATCGTTCCAGAAGGCACGAATGGTCCCCAACATGACCTTACTCTCTGCTTTCCTGCGCCAGAGCCCCTCGCATGCCCGGCGCCCTGCGCATCCCTTCGTTCAGTTCACTGTGTCACACCCGACCCGCCGACATTGACCGTGATCGCTGGTGGCGGCGGCGGTGGCGGTGGATATTTGTAGCCTTGGGCAACGGCTGCGGCGCGTGCGCCGTCGCCTTCGATATGTGTGTTTCGGGACGCCGGGTTGAGCGGGTCGACCGTCTGCAGCAGCGAATTGAACTTCTGCGTGTCGCCGGCGGCCAGGGTCACCGAATCATAATGGTTCAGATAGTCCGCGGCGCAGCCCGACAGGGCGCTGGCGCACAGAATGAGGATCAAGGCGCTATTTCTTGACATAGAGCATCTTGTCCTTCGATTTGAAGTCGAGCATGTGGCCATAGGGGCCGGTGACGCCTTCGCCGGTTTCATATTTGCGGACCATGTCCTTGGTCACTTCCAATTGGCCGAGCACGAAGAACTCCGGATCGTTGGCGGGCCGTGTCTTGTCGAACGGTGTCGCCAACTGCTCCCCAGGCTTCACCGGCCGCACGATATGCGGCGTGACGATGACGACCAGCTCGGTCTCTTCCTTCTGGTTGCTCGAACTGCGAAACAGCGTCCCGATCACAGGCACTTGGCCGAGCCAAGGCACCTGATCCTGGAGCTTGGTGGTCTTGCTGGACAGAAGCCCGCCGACGGCGAAGCTCTGGCCGTCGCGCAATTCGACGACGGTCGACAATTTGCGGTTGGTGAAGATCGGGTCGCCGGCGGTGGTGAAGCCGGTCAGGTCACTGACCTCCGGCGCCAGGTTCATATGAATCTTGCCGTCGTCGAGTACGACCGGCGTGAACAGAAGATTGACGCCGAATTGCTTGTACACGATGTTTACCTGGCCGTCCTTGTCCAGACTGCGAATAGGCACTTCACCACCGGCGTTGAAGCTGGCCTGCTCGCCGGAAAGCGTGGTGAGGTTGGGGTTCGCGAGCGTGCGCACCGCGCCTTTGGACTCGAGCGCCTCTATGATCAGGTCGACCTTGATGTTGCTGTCGATGACGCGCGTGATAAGCGCTCCGAAGGGCGCCGAGTTGGACAGGAGGCCGCTGAGCAGACCGCCCGGTCCGAGCACGACACCGTCCTCGTCAACGGCAGCAACACCGGTACCGGTACGGGTTGTGCCATCGCCGTTCCTGCTTTTGATCGACACGCCGAGGTCGCGGCCGGTGTTGCGCTTGGCTTCCAGCACGCGCACTTCCAAATTGACCTGCTGGCTGTCGTCGACGATGACGGAGTTGATGACGGCATCGGGTCCATATTGCTGCGCAACCGCCATGATCGCCGCCAGCGTAGCGCCATCTTTCACATGCCCGCCAAGCCTGACCCTGCCATTGACCGAGCCCACTTCGATGCGCGACTTTGGCGCGACCTGGCGGATCGCCTGCGCCATGTCGCTGACATCGACGCCGACCTCGATCTGGAGGGCGCCGAGCGAGCGCTTATCGGTGGAGAACAGATTAACCGTGGTGGTGCCGGCGCCCTTACCGATGACGTAGAGCGTGCGGTCGGTCATTGGCTGGGCATCGGCGATCTTCTCGTCGCCAACGACGATGTCGCCCAGATTGGCACTCACCTGGATCGTCACCGATTGCGACATCGGCAGGAAAATCCGATGAACGCTGGGGGTCGACACATCGATGAAGCGGTCGGCCGCATTGGCCGCCAGGCCCGACAGCAACAGCGCCCCTAGGCACGACAACGCGGCCGTCGCTATCCCTAAGCAATATCCCCGCATCCCCGTCTCCCCACTCGCTGCCGGTGGCAGTCCCGTTTATTAGCCGCACCTTATCATGGTTGTCGCGGCACGTCATATGTCTCGAGCTTCACACCCCGAAAAACGCCGATCGTTGCCCGCGCCGGCGGCTCAGGCTGCACATATTTGACCACTTCCTTGACGACCGGCTGCGGTGCCGCCATCACGATCGGAGCAGGCTTTACCTTGCCCAACTCGTCGAGGCGGCTTCCCACCCGCTCCACAGCCTGCGTCAACCCGGCAATCTTGTCCTCGGCGCGCTTGCGCTCGGCTGTAGCCTCCGCTTCGGCCGCTGCCTTCCTGTCGAGCTCCGCCTGCCTGGCGGCGACATCGGCCGGCGTTTCGCCGGTCAGGTCGGAAAGCGTCACCCGCTCGGTCATTTCGCCCTTGCTGGCGGCGGCCTGGCGAAGCGCCAGCGACAATTGGCCGGCGCCTGCCGCAAGCGTCAGCTTCTGCGCGTCCTTGGTGCTGGCTTCCAGCGTTACGGACTTCACCACGGTTGGGCTGTCCTTGCTCACATCGGCCACCTGGTCGATGGCGAGCACCTTCATGCTCTGCAGCAGCACATCGACGAAACTCTTGTCCGCTCCATCATCGCCGCGCACCGTTCGCGTCAGCAGCACATCGACCCGGTCACCCGGGAAGACGAAGCCGGCGACGCCGAGCACGTCGTTCACCCTGATGGAAACAGCTTTCATGCCTTCGCCAAGCACCGCCGAAAGTGTGGCGCGTTGGCCTGGCCCAGTGATCTTGCTGGCGAGGACTGGTTCGTTGGTGCTGATGGTCTGAAGCGCTTGCCTTGTACCTTCGCCGGCCAAGGCTTCCTTTGTCGTCTTGAAAGCGCCTGCCGGTATTGCGCCCGCCGGCCATGCGACTTCGCGCAATGTGTCCGCACTCAGCGCATCGCCGAATTTCAGTGGTATCGCCGCAACCACGACAGTGCTGCCTTGAACAATACCCGTTTGCGCCATGGCGCTTCGCTGGCCAGCCAGCCAGATATTGACCAGCACAACCGCCAGGACACCGAAAATACCGGCAAGAACGATCATGATGAGTGTGTTCGCGCGCATGGTCCCAAAAACCCCAAGAAAGGCAACATATCGGGCAACAGGGACCCGGATCAGATCCGGGTCCCGATTGGAAAATGATCAGGGACCAGGAGTAGCCGTAGCAACAGTACAGTTCGTCACGCCAGCAACGCCCGTCAGCTTGCTGCAGAGATTGGTGAACGAGCCGTTCACCCACACTCCGATAGCGATGATCGTCACGATCGACGCCGCGGCAATGATGCCGATGAGGATGGAATATTCGACCATGGCAGCGCCGTTTTCATCGTCGCGGAACTGCCGGGTCATCGTCATGAGCTTCTTCATGTCAATTTCTCCCTTTGGAGGTTGGAACCCGACGAGACAGAGCAAGAGATGAAATCCATACCCAAGCATCCCCCGTCATCTCGATCCTAGGTCCCGAGAAAATGCAGAGTCAAACGACATTAAGGGTTCCTTAACTTTCATGTACCTGATTCGGCAAGAAGGTGGCAAAGTGAAATCTTATCAAGGGATTGATTCTTTTCATTTTTCGATCGCCCTTAACCATTCATTCACAATTTAGCCGCTCATGTGGCGAAACCGTGGAAGCATTAGAAGAAATGCATATTCCTTTATATCTAAGGACTTAAGCGGGAGTTTTGCTAATTTTCGCGGCGCGGGCGCATGAGCCTGAGAGCTGAGGATAAATTTGGGGAACTCCGCATGCCCTCTGCACCAAATAATCAAGGGATTTGCGGTCCTTGATCTTAACTATGCCGAAAGTAATGGCTGTGCGCCGGGCATCCAGGCGCTTGTGCGCTCGTTGGTTAACGTTTAGTTTCCGCTAATGCGTGTCCGAGGGGAGTATAAGCAATTATGCTGGGACGGTTCATCAAGGGGCCAAGCGAACAGCAGGCAGTGACAAAGGTCGAGCCGCTGGCGGTGCAGCCTGTTGCTCCGGCTCTTCTGCCAGCCGTTGATATTCAATCGCATGGTGACGATTTCCTGACGATCAAGGTCGAGCTGCATCGCCACTTGATCGACCGGTTCAACCTGACCGCGCTTGAAAGTGCTTCCAAGGATGAGATCCTGAACGAGATCCGTCCAATCGTGCGCGAGTTCGTTCGCGCTCGCGCGGTGCCGCTGAATGCGCGCGAACTCGATCAACTCACCAGCGACACCGCCGACGAGATGCTGGGCCTCGGGCCGATCGAACCGCTGCTCAAGGATGATTCCATTACCGACATCCTGATCAATACTCACAAGCGCGTTTTCATCGAGCGGCGGGGCATCGTCGAAGAGACGCCAATCCGGTTTCGGGACGAGGCCCATCTGCTGCGCGTCATCAACAAGATCGTTTCGGCTATCGGCAGGCGGGTCGATGAATCGTCGCCCATGGTCGATGCCCGGCTGGAAGACGGCTCACGTGTCAACATCGCGGTGCGGCCGGTCTCGGTCGACGGCCCGCTGGTATCGATCCGCAAATTCTCGAAGAATCCCTATTCGCTCGAACGTTTGATGGCATTCAATTCGATCCGTCCGCCGATGATCGACCTGCTGCGGATCGCAGTCCAGGCGCGCAAATCGATCCTGGTTTCGGGTGGCACCGGCAGCGGCAAGACAACGTTGCTCAACGCCTTGTCGAGCTACATCCCTTCGAAGGAGCGGCTGATCACCATCGAGGATGCGGCAGAACTGCAATTGCAGCAGCCGCATGTCGGCCGGCTCGAGACGCGCCCGCCCAATGTCGAGGGCAGGGGCGAGGTTCGCCAGCGCGAATTGCTGAAGAACGCGCTGCGCATGCGACCGGACCGCATCATCGTCGGCGAGGTGCGCGGCGAGGAAGCTTTCGACATGCTGCAGGCAATGAACACCGGCCACGAAGGCTCGATGACGACAATCCATGCCAACACGCCGCGCGATGCGATCTCGCGGCTGGAGCAGATGGTCGGCATGGCCGGCATGCCGATGACGCATGATTCGATCCGGGCGCAGATCGCCTCCGCCATCGACATCATCGTCCAGACACAGCGTCTCTCGGATGGCGGCAGGCGTGTCACCTCCATATCGGAACTGACCGGCATGGAGGGCAATGTCGTGCAGCTTCAGGAAATCTATCATTTCGTCCGCCGTGAGGTGACGGCCGAGGGCAAGGTCGTCGGAGACTTTCGCGCAACCGGTGTCCGTCCGCGCTTCGCTCCAGAGGCGGCGACGCTTGGCCATCATTTTGCCAAGGACGCCTTCAACCCGCAGGTTGCCCTCTGATGCCGACTGGTCAAGCTCTGCTATACTTCATCTACATGCTGGCGGCAGCCTCGGTCATCCTCGCCGGCGAAGCTCTTTATCTTTCATTTGCCGGCCGCCGCTCTCGGTCTCTAGCAGTCAATCGCCGATTGAAGCGGCTCGCTGGCGACGTCCCGGCCGAACAAACGCTACAGGGATTGCTGCGGGAGCGTGGCCTCACTGACTCCGGCGACTTTCTTTTTGGAATGGTGTGGCTGAACAGACTCTATACTCAATCCGGCATCACCGGAAATCCCCTGACGTTCGCCGCGACATTCCTGCTCGTCGGACTAGCGATGGCGTTGCTCCTGGTACTCTTCAATTTTTCCGCTTTGGCGTCGCTTCTTATCTTTCTGGTCGTAGGGCTTGTCCTGCCGCTTCTCGTCCTCCGGCGCGCCCGCAACAAGCGAATCCAGAAGTTTGCCAAACAGCTGCCGGACGCGCTCGACATGATCGTTCGTTCGCTGCGCGCCGGACACCCGGCTTCGGTCGCCATCGGTCTGGTCGCGCGCGAAATGCCGGATCCGCTCGGCACCGAGTTCGGCATCGTCTCCGATGAGATCACTTTCGGTCTCAGCATCGAGCAGGCTGTGCGAAAGCTTTCGCAGCGTGTCGGCTTCGAGGGTCTTCAGTTGCTGTCGGTATCCCTGTCGATCCAGGCCAAGACCGGCGGTAATTTGACCGAAATCTTGTCCAACCTATCCTCGGTACTGCGAGAAAGGCAAAAGCTTCGAATGAAAATTCGGGCGCTTTCCGCTGAAGGGCGCGTATCGGCCTGGATTATATCACTGTTTCCGCTCGTCATGTTCTTGATCCTTCAACTTCTTGCTCCCTCCTATTATGGAGGCGTGTGGCACGATCAGCTCATTTTCCCAGTCTTCACCGTATTCGGGGTGTGGGCTTTGTTGGGGGATTTCATCATGTATCGAATGGTTAATTTTGATTTCTAACAGGGGCGACGAATAAAATTGTTTTCGAATATTCAGGATCTGGGTTTCTTGGTATCTATCGTCGTGTTTGCGGCGGCGGCATCTTTTTTCCTGTTCGGTGCGCTCGTCTTCCTGCCGGCTCTGCAAACACGAAAGCTCGTCGCGCAGAGCCTGATGGGCGAAGGAATTACAGACCGCCGGTCAATGCTTGGACAGGACGTGCTTGCCAAGCTTGCGGCACAACGGCCAGTCGACGCCTACTTCAAGTCGATCGAAAAGGAGCGCGATGAGCCGAATGCTTTGGAGGCGAAGCTCTTTCGTGCCGGCTTTTACAAATCAAGTGCACCGCTGGTTTACACCCTGTCCCGTCTGGTTGCAGTCTGCATTGGGTTTTTGGCCATCTATGCCCTGCTGTCGCGGGTCCTTCCACCACAGCTGCCTGGTTTCATAACCTTTGCCGGCTCTGCTTTGTTCGGCCTGGCCTGCATGGTGATTCCGAGCATCATGCTCGATCGCTTCGAGAATGGTCAGAAACGAATCTATCGCCGTGCCTTTCCCGACTTCATGGACATGATGATCACATGCGCCGATGCAGGCATGAGCCTTGAGGCGGCGGTCGAACGTGTGAGTCACGAAATGGCTGCCACCCACAAGTGGCTGGGGATCCAACTGTCTATCATGAATTTGCAACTGCGCGCCGGCAAGCCGTTGCGGGAGGCGTTACGGGAACTCGCCGATCGCATAGGCCTTGAGGAGGCGCGGGCACTAGCGGTGCTGTTCCGGCAATCGGAAGAACTCGGCACCAGCCTCACCGATGCCTTGCGTGTTTATAGCGCCGAAATG
Organism: Mesorhizobium sp. M7A.F.Ca.CA.002.09.1.1; assembly: GCF_003998555.1. Lineage (NCBI taxonomy): Bacteria > Pseudomonadati > Pseudomonadota > Alphaproteobacteria > Hyphomicrobiales > Phyllobacteriaceae > Mesorhizobium > Mesorhizobium sp. M7A.F.Ca.CA.002.09.1.1. The sequence continues at coordinate 10,839 of NZ_RZRR01000007.1, forward strand.
CGCAGTCAGAGAATTCTGAGTGCCGAGGAGCGCGCCAATTCACTCCCGGTCAAGATGATGATTCCGTTGGGTCTCTGTATATTCCCAGTCGTGATGGTGGTGATCATGTTGCCGGTCATCATTCGCATGAGAGGCGTTTTCTTCTAGTTTAGTATATCATTTGGCCCTAATGTGAGTCGGGGGCCCAGGGGACGGACGTATGAAGAGGGTTATCGCGGCCGCGGCCTGTCTGCTCATGGCGGTGCTTGCCGGTTGCCAGACGGCGGACACAACCGACGGTGTCGTGCGCACCAACGAGCCGTCGAAGGGCGACGTGACGTCTTTTGGCGATGCTTTCGACGGACTGAAAACGGTCGGCGACGTCGAATACTATGCCTCGGACCAGGCGGTCGCGGAAGCCAAGAACCAGTTCCGCGCCGAGAATTACGGCAATGCCGGCGCACTGTTCTTCAAGGCGACGCAACTGGCACCCAATGATGGTAACGCCTGGATGGGGCTGGCCGCCTGCACCGACCGGATCCACCGCTTCGACCTGTCCGACCGGGCCTATGCCAGGGCCTTCAAGCTGGGCGGCGCGACGCCCGAATATTACAACAATGTCGGCTATTCCTACCTGCTGCGCGGCAAGTTACAGGATGCCCGCTCGAACTTCCTCAAGGCTTACGAGCTGGCGCCCAACGACCCGACCGTCGCCAACAATCTGAAGCTTTTGTCGTCAAGCGTGCAGAACGTCGAGCGCTAGCATGTTGCTTGCCGAAGCGCTGCTGCTGAAGGTGCTCGCAATCCCTCTGCTGGCCAGGATTGCCTGGCTCGATTTCACCACCCAGAAAATTTCCAATCGCGACGTGCTGCTGCTGCTCTGTCTGGGCGCCGGGGGCCTGCTGTTGCTGTCGCTCCAATCCGGGTCGTGGTGGGACATGGGACTGAGCACCAGTGCAGGGCTTCTGTTGTTCGTCGCGCTCTTGCCCTTCTGGGCCTTGCGCAAGATCGGCGCCGGCGATGTCAAGCTGATAGCAGTCGTGCCCTTCCTGATCAGCGGCAGCGGTCTCGCGGTGTTTTCGGTGCTGCTCCTGGTTTTCGCCTTGGCCACTGCCGCGATCGTGAAAAACCCATTCCTGCTGCCGGCGGGCGCTTTTCGGCTCATCGTCCAGCATCTGGACCGCAAGGGGGTGGTGCCGTTCGGCGTGCCGACCTCGCTGGCCGCGATCTGTACGCTGGCGTTCCTGATCTACAAGAGCTTGATCCTGGCGAGCAGTTCTGGGATCCTCAATCAGCTCAACTGACCTCGACAGTTCGCGCGGCTGAACGCGCTGCGATCGACACTTCCCCGAAGCCTTCGCCGGCGCGTTGGCTGACGGAACAAACGAAAACCCGCCTGTGCGGCGGGTCACTGGCGCAAATCAGCACCATGGACAAAAATGTACCATAGCTGAGTGCAGGGAGTCAAGAAAAAATTCCTATCAGGTTGATGGCTAGATAAACAATCACAGGGAGAAGGCAGCATGGCACTTCACCTTTCGGCGGATGCTCCGGTCTCGGTCGCGGCGCCTCCACAGAAATATCTATTTGGTCCGTTCATCGATTTTTTCATGCTCGGCGGGAGCGCGTTCCTGATCCTGCCGATCCTGTTCTTTGTGCCTCTTAGATACGAGGGCGTTGTGGCGGCGGTAATGCTCTTGCTCGCCAATCTGATAAACCATCCACATTTTGCCCACTCGTATCAGATTTTCTATCGCGATTTCGGGCGCAAGGTGCGCGGCGACGGATATGACAGGAATCTCCAGATCCGCTACATCATCGCGGGCATTGCCGTCCCAATGATCATGGTCGCTTTCTTCGCCTATGGCTCCGTAACCGGCAACGCCCGCCTGCTGGGATATGCCACCAACGCGATGGGCTTTTTCGTCGGCTGGCACTACGTCAAGCAAGGCTATGGCATGCTGATGGTGGACGCGGTGCTGAAGCGCAAATTCTTCAGCGACCAGGACAAGAAAGCGCTGCTGTTCAACGGATATGCCGTGTGGCTGTTCGCCTGGCTCCAGACAAACGTGGTGATCACCGAAAGGCAGTACTGGGGCCTGGACTACTACACATTCGCTGTCCCGCCCTGGCTCCTCAACATCGCGCTCGCGGTCGCCGCTGCCTCCTCGGCGGCCACCGCCGTGATGTTCGTCAATCGCTGGCGCAAACATGGCGGCGCGCTGCCGTATAACGGCGTCGTCGCTTACGTCGTGTCGCTCTATGCCTGGATTCTGTTCGTGGCCCTAAATCCGCTTTGGCTGCTCGTGGTGCCGGCGCTCCATTCGTTGCAGTATCTGGCGGTGGTCTGGCGTTACCAGACCAATGTCGAGCGCGACCGCGCGGATGCCGTCAAGGATCCGGAATTCAGGGTGCTGTCCATTCTTGGGCCGATGTACAGGCTGCGGGTGCTGATATTCATCGTCGCCGGCACAATTCTCGGTGCTCTCGGTTTCTGGCTCGTGCCGATGGCGCTAAGTGCCCTGGTTCCCTACGACAAACAGGTGCTCGGCTCGTCGCTTTTCCTCTTCATCGCGTGGATATTCATCAACGTGCACCATTACTTCCTGGACAATGTGATGTGGCGTCGCGGCAACCCGGAAGTCTCGAAATATCTGTTCCGCTAACCCTCAGTCCGTTGGATGTTCAGTCCCGCAGGAGATCGAACATCAGCTTGAAGAAGCGGTCCGCGTCGACCTCATGGGCGATGCGGGCATTGTCCTTTTCACCGCGCTCGCCCCAGTAGTCGGCGATGGTCGCGCCGAAGGCGTAGGTGCCGGACAGGTCGACGCCGATATGGGCAGGGCGAGTGCGCACCAAGGTCGGGTCGATGGCCAGCGCCAGCGCCAGCGGATCGTGCATGGCGCCGCCGACGCCCATCGAGTTGCGGTGCAGCTTCTCGTAGAACAGCAGCCAGTCGTTGACGAGCCGGCCGAGCGGCGTGTCGATGGTGGCGAGTTCGGCATATTGCGGCGCCTCGATCAGCACCTGCATGGTGACGTCGAGGCCGACCATCAGGATCGGCACGCCGCTGTCCAGCACGATCTTCAGCGCTTCGGGATCGCAGAACGCGTTGAATTCGGTCGGCGTGATGATCTCGCTCTTGCGGTAGAACACGCCGCCCATCCAGATCAGTTCCTTGATCTTGGGCAGCACGTCGCGATGCTTGAGGATCATCAGGCCGATATTGCTGAGCGGGCCGGTGGCAACGACCAGGATCGGTTCGGGCGCGGCGCGCAGCCTGTCGGCCAGGAAATCGACGGCATGCTGGTCAACCGGCTTGATCGTCGCCTGCGGCAGGTAGGGCGAGCCCTCGAGCCCGCTCGGGCCATCGGCGGTGCCGAGCACCAGCGGGCGCGCCAGCGGGCGGTGACAGCCCTGCGCGACAGGCACGTCGCCGGCGCCGATATACTCCAGGATGCGCAAGGCATTGGCGGTCGTCTTCTCGACTTCCGCATTGCCGCAGGTCGTGGTGACGCCGATGAGTTCGATGGCCGGCGAGCGATGCGCCATGACCAGCGCGATGGCGTCGTCGTGGCCGGGGTCGCAGTCGAACAGGATAGGAGTTGGCTTGGTCATCATGTCGTCTTTCACGCCGCCCGCTCGTAGCGCGCTATGGTTTTCTTGAAGCCGTCGAGGAAACGCCGGCCGTCCAGGCCGGTGCAGATGCGGGTGGTCTTGGGCCCGCCGCCGGGCAGCAATTGCCGGCCGCGATAGGCGACGGTCTGGCCGCGCGCCAGCCTGCCGTCGAGCACGACGTCGGCGAACAGCGGCTCGGTCATCGTCGCCAGGCCGGGATCGAAAGCCAGCGCCACGGTGATCACGTCATCCATCGGGAACCCGACGAGGTCGAAGAATTCGCGCCAGATGTCGATGTAGATCGGGAAGCTGTCGGCGATCATCTCAAGGACGGGATTGTCCTTGGCGACGGCCTGCATGTCGGCGATGTCGTCGCGCGTCAGCATCGAGTCGGCGACGCGGTTGTCCTCGCAGATGTCGAGGGGGACGAGGATCTTCTCGACATCGGCGTTGAGCACGATGCGCGAAGCCTCCGGATCGGCCCAGATGTTGTATTCCGACAGGGGTGTGATGTTGCCCGGCGTCTGGAAATTGCCACCGAGCACGATCAGCCGCTTGAGTGCACCGGTCAATCGCGGCTCCTGCAACAGCGCCATCGCCGCGTTGGTCAGCGGGCCGGTCGTCACCAGCGTGATCTCGCCCGGATTGGCCATGACCGTCTCGATGATGAAATCGACCGCATGTCCCGACGTGGCCTGCCGCACCGGCGTCGGCGCCGGCGGGTTGAACTTCTTCAGGCGATCGCCGAAGCGGGCGACAAGCCGTTTTTCGAAATGCACCGGCGCCTCCATGTCGGCCTTGGCGTTGCCGACGATCGGCCGCCACGCGCCGGCGTGAACCGGGATATCGTCACGCCCGGCGAGCGTCAGCGTGTTGAGGACGACGTTGGTGACCTGTTCGATCGGGCCGGCCGCACCGGTCACGGTGGTCACGCCCTCGAGCCGGAGTTTGGGATTGACCGCTGCAAACAGCACGGCGAGAATATCGTCGCCGGCTGAATCCACGTCGAGGATTATGCGTTCCATAAAGGCTTCCTTCACTGGGGATTTTTGCCGCCGGGTTCGGTGTTCCTGTCTACCGACAGCAGTTTCCGCATCGATTCCAGCGTCTCCGCGATGATCCTTGGACGCGCCCGGTAGGACAGCGCGAACAATGCGATCAGCGCAACGACATAGGGGACGGTGAGAACCAGGTAGGACGGATAGCCAAACGTCTGCAGGCGCAACGAAAAGGCATCGGCGAAGCCGAACAGCAGGCAGCCGGCCAGCACCTTCAGCGGATCGCCGTTGGAAAAGATCAGGATCGCCACCGCCATGAAACCACGGCCCGACGACATGTTTTCGGTGAACATGGTGATGTAGCCGAGGGACAGATGCGCGCCGGCGAGGCCCGCCAGCAATCCGCACAGCAGGGATGCGATGTAGCGGACGCGGGTGATCGAGATGCCAAGCGCCTCGGCGGCTTCCGGCTTTTCGCCGACGACGCGGATATAGAGGCCGAGCCGCGTCCTGTTGTAGCAGACGACCAGCAGCGGCACGGCGATGAAGGCGGCATAGACGAGCGGCGTGAAGCCGGAGATCAGCGGCGCCCAGGAGCCGAGAAGGTCGCGGGCGCCGGGCAGCTGGACTTTCGGCAGGCCGACGATGCCATGACCGACGATCGAACCGCGCGTGCCGAAGATCGCTTTCATCAGCGAGATCGTCATGCCGCCGGCCAGGATGTTGAGCGCCAGCCCGACGACAACTTCATTGGCCTTGAAGCTCACCACCAGGACAGCAAAAACCAGGGCGAAGACGAGCGCCGCCGCAACGCCGCAGGCGACGCCCGCCAGTGCGGAACCGGTCCAGATCGAACCAAGGACGGCGAAGAAGGCGCCGACCAGCATCTGCCCCTCGAGGCCGATGTTGAAGATGCCGGCCTTGGTGGTGAACGAGCCGCCAAGCGCGACCAGAAGGATGGGCGCGGTGGTGCGAAGCGTCGCCGCGATCAGCGCGACGTTGATGAGCTTGTCTAGAATTTCCATCGCCGCTCCCCTGCCTGGCTGTCGCCGCGCTTTCTCACCAGCACCTGGGCCGACACGCTGAGGATGATCAGCGCCTGGATCACGGTGATGATTTCGCGCGACGCGCTGGTATCGACCTCAAGCAGCAGCGATCCGTTGCGCAGGGCGCCGAAGAACAGTGCGGTGAAGATGGTGGCGACCGGCGAGCCATTGGCGAGCAGGGCGGCGATCAGCCCGTCGAAGCCGAAACCGGGAGCAAATCCTTCCATGAAGCGGTGGTGGACGCCGAGCGTCTCGACGCCGCCGGCCAGCCCGCCGACGGCCCCCGAAAGCAGCAGGACCAGGAAGCCCTGCCGTTTCACGTTGACGCCGCCATATTCGGCGAATTTCGGCGCCGAGCCGACCATCGTGACGCCGTAACCCCATCTGGTGTAGCGGAAGACAAGGGCCGCGCCGACCGCCAGCACCAGGCCAATGACCAGGCCCCAGTTCAACCGCGAAAAAGTGAAGATCTCCGGCAGATAGGATGTCGCCAGGATCGGCGGCGTCTCCGACCAGCCGCCCGGCCGCTTGAACAGGAAGATGGTGAAATAGGATGTGAGCAGCACCGCCACGTAGTTCGACAGGATCGTCGAGACGACCTCGTTGGTGTTGTAGCGGGCGCGGAAATAGGCGGGGATGGCGACCCAGGCCGCGCCTGCCACGATCGCCAGCGCCAGTGCTGCCAGCGTGTGGATGCCCGCGGGCAGGGGCATGGCAAAGCCGACCCAGGCGGCGGCGAAGCCGCCGAGGAACAGCTGGCCCTCGATGCCGACGTTGAACATGCCGCCGCGCAAGCCGATGCAGGCAGCGACACCGCAGATCAGGATCGGCGTCGTCTGCAGCAAGGTCCCGGCAATCTTCTCCTGATCGCCGAAGGCGCCGCGCAACAGTGTCATGAACACACGCACCGGGCTTTCGCCGACCATGAGGATGATGATCGCGCCCATCAGCAGTGCCACGCCGATGGCGATGACCTGGCCGGAAACGGCATGCAAATGGTCTTTCATGATGCGGTCTCCGCGGCGAATTCCGGTGCGGCCACGCCTGCCATCATCATGCCGATGCGCTCCTCGTCGGCGTCATCGCCAGAGACCTCGCCCATGATCCGCCCGTTGAACATCACCAGGATGCGGTCGGCAAGGGCGGCCAGTTCGTCGAGTTGCACGGAAATCAGCAGGATCGCGCGGCCGGCGGCGCGCTGGCGCATGATCTCGTCATGAATGGCCTCCTGGGCGCCGATGTCGACGCCGCGCGTCGGCTGGTCGATCAGCAGGAAATCGGCGCCATTGGTGAATTCGCGTGCCAGAACGACCTTCTGGATGTTTCCGCCCGAAAGCCGCTTGACCGCATCGCTCGGTCCGCGCGCGCGAATATCGAAGCTCTTGATCAGCGTTTCGGCGTTTTGATTTATGGCATTCCAGTTGAGCATGCCGCCACGACTCCATGGTGCACGATGCTGGCGGCCCATCAGGGTGTTGGCCGCTATCGAAGCGTTGCGATCGACCCCGCGTACCATGCGGTCGCCTGGAACATGGGCGAGGCCTGCCTGGCGGATCGCGGCGGGCGAGAGATCGGTGAGATTCTGGCCCTTCAGCCAGGCCCCGCCATGGCTTGCCGGCCGCAGGCCCGAAAGCACTTCCGCCAGCTCCGTCTGTCCATTGCCGGCCACACCCGCGATCCCCACCACCTCGCCGGAGCGGACCGTGAAACTGGCATCGCGAAGGGCCGGCAGCAGGCGATCGTCGCGCGCCCACAGATCCTTCACTTCGAGCACTACGTCGCCGTGCAGCGAAGCGCGCGGCCGGCGGTCGAAGCTGACCTCGCGGCCGACCATCATGTGCACCAACTGGTCCTTGCTGAGCTCGGCCGTCGGCCGGGTCGCCACCTTCCTGCCGTTGCGCAGCACCGTCACCGTGTCGGACACTTCCATCACCTCTTCCAGGTGATGCGAAATGAAGATCACCGTCATGCCCTCGGCCACGAAGCTGCGCAGCGTCTGGAACAGTTCGCGGCTTTCCTGCGGCGTCAGCACCGCGGTCGGTTCGTCGAGGATGATGGTGCGCGCGCCGCGCACCAGGACCTTCAGGATTTCGATGCGTTGCTCTATGCCGACCGAGAGCAGCCCGACGCGCTCGGTCGGATCGACCTGCAGGCCGAAGCGCTTCGACAGGTCGCGCGTTCGCGCCACCTGCGCAGCGTGGTCGATAAGTCCATGGCGACGGATTTCCATGCCGAGAAAGACGTTGTCGGCAACCGAGAGCGAGGGAACCAGCTTGAAATGCTGGTGAACCATGCCGAGGCCGGCCTTTATCGCGACGGACGGATCGGCGATCACGATCTCTTCACCGTTCAGCCGGATCGAGCCTTCGTCCGGCTGCAAGAGGCCGAACAGGATGTTCATCAGCGTCGTCTTGCCGGCACCGTTCTCGCCGATGATGGCGTGGATCTCGCCGCGGCGGACCGCAAGGTCGATGCCGTCATTGGCCACGAATGCGCCAAAACGCTTGGTGATGCCGGTCAACTCGACGGCCATCGCGGCATTGCTGTGGAGGGTCGGCGACCCCGGCGTGTTCGACAACATGGCTCTCGCAGATTGGACACTGATCCGCCGCGGCAAGCCGCGGCGGATCAGTCTAGCGCTTTCTTGGGAGGGAGGCGCTGGTGTTGGCTTATTTCGCCTTGGCGATCACGATCTTGCCGTCGACGATGCCCTTTTTGATCTCGTCGAGCTTGGCGGTCATCTCTGCCGGGATCTTGGCGGCGATGTCATCGCAGACCTTGACCTCGACACCGCCCGAGGCGAGGTCGAAAGTGCGGGTGCCGGCGGTGATCTTGCGGCCCTCGACCTCGTCCTTGATCAGCGTATAGACGGCGATGTCGCCGCGCTTCAGCATGCTGGCGAGCACATTTCCGGGGGCCGAGCCGCACATGTCGATGTCGACGCCGATCGAATATTTGTCGACCGCGGCACTTGCCTGCATCACGCCTTCACCCGTCGGGCCGGCGACGTTGTAGACAATGTCGGAGCCTTGGCCGTAAAGCGCCTGGGCAAGTTCGCTTCCCTTGGCCGGGTCGTCGAAGGTTCCGGCGAAGACGGAGTTCACCTTGACGTCGGGCGCGGCATATTTGGCGCCTTGCTCGTAGCCGCCCAGGAAGTTGCGGATCACCGGGATATCGCGGCCGCCGACAAAGCCGATGGCCTTGCCGTCGCCGATCTTGTCGAAGGCGGTGCCCTTAGCTTCGATCATGCCAGCAAGCGCGCCGGCGACGAAGGATCCCTGCTCCTCGGCGAAATTGGCGTAGATCATCTTGGGGTTGTCGAGGACGCCATCGATGAACACGAAGCGCTGGTCGGGATATTCGGCGCTGACCTTTTGCAGCGAGTCCACCAACTCCCAGCCCATCACGAAGATGAGGTCGTATTGCTTGCCCTTGGCGAGATTCTCGAACTGCTGCTGGTAGTCGAGCGCGCGATTGCCGGTGTCGACCAGCTTGAGGTCGATGCCGAAATCGGTCTTGGCCTTGTTGAGGCCGTTGACGATCGAAACGCCAAAACCCTGTGCGAAATATCCCGAGATCGCGGCCACGGAAACCTTGGCCTGTGCGGCGGCCGGTCCGAACGAAATGGCAAGCATCGTGCCGGCCAGAAATAAACTCTTGAGCGCCCTTTTCATGTCATTCCCCTTCAGCTTTTTTCAGCTTTTGAAGCCACGCTTTGACCATCCCCCACACATCGCCGGGACAACGGCGAGTTCGTTGATGGTCATATGAGTTTAGGAGCGGCTTAACAGGCTGTCAATCGTCATCCGATGCAGTTTTCTTGGCCCTTCGCCCGCTTGCTCGACGTCTGTGCTTGACAAATGTCGATAGGCATAATTGTTGATACTCTAACGAGTTTTATGAACGACGGGATGAAGGAAGAGAACAATGCCGGCTGTGGTGGTCAGGAAATTTCTGGTTCAGATCGAAGAGATATTCCATGAGGGCGGACCCCACGCGGCACGTCCGCTCAAGCGAGGCGCGATCGTCGCGCTCATCGCCAACCCTTTTGCCGGACGCTATGTCGAAGAGATCACCGGCTTCATGGAAGACCTGAAGCCGCTCGGTCTCGATATGGCTCGGCGCCTGATCGACTCCATTGGTGAGGGCGGCCAGGCCATCGAAGGTTATGGCAAGGGTGCCATAGTCGGCGCCGCCGGCGAGCTTGAACATGGCGCGCTCTGGCACAATCCGGGCGGCTACGCGATGCGCGAACTGCTCGGCAATGCCAAGGCGATCGTGCCTTCGACCAAGAAAGTCGGCGGCCCCGGAACGCGCATCGACATCCCGATCACGCACATAAACGCCTCCTATGTGCGCAGCCATTTCGATGCAATCGAGATCGGCATTGCCGATGCGCCGCGCAGCGATGAAATGGCGGTCATCCTGGCGATGACCACCGGCGCACGCGTTCATGCACGGGTCGGCGGCCTTGCCGCCGCCGACATCAAGGGTGAGGACGGACTGCGATGAGCCCGGAAATCCGCCGTATCATCACCATCGTCGAGGAAACCCGGATCGAAGGCGGGCGGCCCGTCGATCCGCCGACGCGGCGTGCCGCAGCCATTGCGGTCATCCGCAACCCCTATGCGGGTACCTACGTCGAGGATCTGTCGGCACTCAGCGCCATCGGCGAAGCGTTGGGAGATATCTTGCCCAGGCGCGCCGTCGCTGCTCTGGGCATTGCCGGCAACCGGGTCGAGAGCTTCGGCAAGGCGGCCGCCGTCGGCGCCGATGGCGAGCTCGAACATGCCGCCGCCATCCTTCATCCAAAGCTCGGCGCCCCGTTCCGCGACGTGCTCGGCAAGGGCGCCGCGCTCATTCCCTCATCGAAGAAGCGCGGCGGCCTCGGCGTGCCGCTCGATATTCCGCTCGGCCACAAGGACGCGGCGCGGGTGCGCAGCCATTTCGACGGCATGGAGGTTCGTGTTCCCGACGCACCGCGTGCCGACGAGATCGTCGTCGCTATCGCCGTCACCGATTCCGGCAGGCCGCACCCGCGCGTCGGCGGGCTGACCAAGGACAAGATTGTCGGCATTGACGGCGTCGGCTGACCGTCAGGCCGCCAGGACTTCCGGCACCCGCATCGCCGGAGGCGTATTTCTGCTCCGGCCTGTCCGCACCTCGCCGTCGATCACGACCATGCCAATGCCTGGAAGATTGCCGAGCGCCACGCTGTCGAGCAGCCCGTCGCCGGCACCGCCGATCGCTTGATCCATGAAGATCAGGTCGGCGGCGCGCCCCACCTCGATGATGCCGCGATCATCCAGTCCGCGCACGCGCACCGTGTTGCCGCTGGCAAAACAGAACGCCACTTCCGGCGCGATACCACCAAGCGAAGCCAGCATGGTCAGGGTCCGCAGGATGCCGAGCGGCTGGACGCCGGATCCGGCCGGGCTGTCGGTGCCGAGGATGACGCGCGAAAGTTCGCCGCGCTGCCTTGCCAGGTCGAGCACGAACAGTCCGGTGCGCAGATTGCCGTTATGGACGATTTCAAGCGCCCTCGAACCCTTCTCGCAGATCTGCCGTATTTCCGCCTCGGGCAGGGCGGTTGGCCCGCCATTGACGTGGGCGACGATGTCGGCGTCGACCTCCAGCACGACATCCGCGCCGATGCGGCCGGAGCCGGGCAGCGACGGGCCGCCTGTGTGGGTCATCGAGGTCATGCCGTATTTGCGCGCCCAGGCGATCATCTTCCGGCCGGTCGGCCCATCCTTGACGCCGCCAAGCCCGACCTCGCCGACAAGCGTCACGCCGGCCTCGGCGAGACTGCGGAAGTCTTCCTCGGTAAGGCCGGGTTCCAGGATCGGTGCCCCGGCCAGGATCTTCATGCCGTTCGGACGGAAGTTGGAGAAGGTGCGCTGCGCCGCGATCGCCAACGCCTTCAGCCCGACAAGATCGCGCGGTCGGCCCGGCGTGTGGACTTCCCCCGCCGAGATCATGGTGGTGACGCCGCCATGCACGGTCGAATCCATCCAGCCGATCTGGTTCTGCCGGGGCGTCCAGTCGCCGGCCACCGGATGGGCGTGGTTGTCGATAAGACCCGGCGCGACCGCACAGCCCATCGCATCGATGATCGT
>NZ_RZRR01000801.1:0-2589 GCF_003998555.1 Mesorhizobium sp. M7A.F.Ca.CA.002.09.1.1
ATTTTATACTTCGATTTACCAAAATATCCCGGCCAGTCCTCCGTTAGGGAAGCCTCCGGAAGCCACCATATATCAGGTTATATTGTCGCGGTTTACCACGTGTAAAAAATGCCGAGCAATGCATATCATAGTATATGAAATAGATTAGGGGGCAGTTGCAAAGTAGAAATGGCCGCTGTCTCTATCCGGTAAATATCGGAGGGGTTTCAGCCATGACGAACAATATCGAGTTGGACAGCTTTTCGGGTTCCTTGAACGAGCATTCCGCGTCCAGTGAACACGGCGATCAGGCATCGCCGGCGGAGATCCGGGTCGCACAGGCAAATTCGACGCAGCAGGCCGCACCGGCAGCGTCCGAACCGGTGCCGGTCGATGTCGGCGGCGGAGCGCCCGTCAAGCCGGAAGCCCCCGCGGAAGCGAAGACGCTGCCGGCAGCTGCGCCGCACGAATATGTAGCCGACGCCAGCCACGTGGTAAGGCTTCCTGCCAACGCCTCCATCGACAACATCAAGGTCGCCGGCCAAAACCTTGTACTCGAACAGGCCGACGGCTCGGTGATCGTGATCAAGGACGGCGCCCTGAACGTGCCGACCTTCATCATCGGCGACGTCGAGGTGCCGCGCGTTGCCTTGCTGGCGGCGCTGGAAGCCAGCCATGTCGATGTCGCCTTCGGCGCCGACGGTTCCATCTCGGCCGGCCCCGGCGGTTCGAATTCAAGCGCAGGCGGTGATTTCTCGGTTCCCCCCGGCGGCATCGGCGACGGGTTCGACCTGTCGGCATTGCTGCCGCCGACCGCCTTGCAGTTTGGGCTTCTGGATCGCCGCGAACTGTTCCCGTCCATCGTCGACAGGCCGGTTTCAGTGGTGGCCACGTCACTGCTTGCCCCGACCGAAGCGGCCAGTGAAACTGGCCTCGATGGCAACCAGACACAATCGCCTGGCAGCGACGCGCCAAGCAATTCCGAAACCTCAGGCATCGGAACGATCAGCATCGACGCACCGGATGGAATCGGGTCGATCGTTATCAACGGTGTCGCCGTCACCGGCGTCGGCCAGCAGATCCCGGGCCAGTTCGGCTATTTGGAGATCGTCTCCTACAATCCGAGCACGGGTGCTATCCAATACAATTACACGGTGACCGAATCGGTCACTCATCCCGAGCACACGAACGGGTTCGATCCCAACGACACGGTTCCGGACAATTTCAGCATCACTGTCACGGACGTCGACGGCGATTCGGCCAGCACCACCTTTGCCGTCGCCATCGTCGACGACGTGCCGACCGCGGTTGCCGATACGGACAGCGTGACGGAAGACGGCGTGACGGTCGCGGACGGCAACGTGATCACGGCCAGCGGCGGCGCGGACGCGAATGTGACGGACGGCGTCGCCGACGTTAAGGGCGCGGACGGGGCGACGGTAACGGGCGTCGAGGCAGGCACGGTCACATCGGCCTCGGGCCATGTCGGGTCGGCCGTGGCGGGCAGTTACGGTTCGATCACGATCGATGCGGACGGCCACTACAGCTACACGCTGAACAACGGCGCTGCGGCGGTCCAGGCGCTGACCACCGGCCAGCATCTGACGGACACGTTCACGTATACGCTGACCGATGGCGACGGCGACACCTCGACGACAACGGTCGAGATCACCATCAACGGCACCAACGACGTGCCGCAGGTCGTCGTTGACCAGGGCAACCCGGCCGGCGCGCATGATCAGGTCTATGAAGCAGGTCTGGCGGCGGGTTCGGCGGCCGGCGACGGCAGCACGGTTGCGACAGGCACCTTCACGGTGTCGGACGCCGACGGGCTCGACGACGTGCAGAGCGTCACCATCGGCGGCGTCACGGTTGCCATTGGCAGCCTTAACGGTTCGGTCTTCCAGGGCGACCACGGCACGCTGCTGATCACCGGCTACAACCCGGCAACCGGCGTTGCTGCCTATCAGTACACGCTGACCAGCACGACGACGGACGTTCCCGCAGTCACCGAGACCGACAGCTTCTCGCTCACCGTCTCTGACGGCACCTCGTCGTCGGCTCCGGCAGCCATCGTCATCGACATCGTCGACGACATGCCCAATGCGGTCAACGACACCAACAGCATCAGCGAGGACGCGCTTTCGCCGGTCAACGGCAATGTGCTGACCAACGACCTGCATGCCAACAACCGGCCGGGCGCCGACACGCCGACGAGCTTCGTCAGCTGGGATGGCTCGACGACGGGCGCGCACGGCACCTTCGTGGCCAATCCCGACGGCACCTACACCTATACGCTCAACAACGCCGATCCGGCGGTGCAGGCGCTGGACGCCGGCCAGACGCTGACCGAGACCTTCAACTACACGATGAAGGATGCCGACGGCGACACCGATACGGCAACGCTGACCATCACCATCAACGGCACCAACGACGTGCCGCAGATCGTCGTCGACCAGGGCAACCCGGCCGGCGCGCATGACCAGGTCTATGAAGCAGGTCTGGCGGCGGGTTCGGCGGCCGGCGACGGCAGCACGGTTGCGACAGGCACCTTCACGGTGTCGGACGCCGACGGGCTCGACGACGTGCAGAGCGTCACCATCGGCGGCG
>NZ_RZRR01000802.1:0-2587 GCF_003998555.1 Mesorhizobium sp. M7A.F.Ca.CA.002.09.1.1
CTTCAACGCTGTCTTCACAGGCGTCGATACCATCCTGCTCAGCCGCAAGATGGCGCAGGAGGGCTATCTCACCCATTGGGGCAATGCCGCCAAGAAGTTTCCGCACGATCCGTTCTACGCCTTTGCGCAACGCATCGTCGACGCCCGCAAGGTGGTGCTCAGTGATAAGCTCAAGCAATCGGCCGGGGAGCCGGCCTGGGAGCGCACGAGCGTGGCCAGCGGCGACCTGCCGCGCGAAGTCAATGCGCTGAAAGCGGGCGAGGGCGGCGACATGGCCGTGTTCGGCGGCGCCGGTTTCGCGTCGGCGCTGATTGCGGCCGGGCTGGTCGACGAGTTTCAGCTTTTCATCAACCCGGCGGTGCTGGGTGCGGGCCGCCGGATTTTTGATCAGGGCGGTTTTAGAAACCTGCGGCTGCTCGGCTCGAAGACCTATGACTGTGGCATGGTGGTCAGTCGCTATGCACCGGCGGGGTGAGGGGGACCTCCATCTTCTCCCTGCTCACTTCGCATCGTGAAAAATAATCCCGACCGTGTGGCGCATGCCTGAGCGCAGCCGGCTGACGCCATGACGCAGGTTGACGCGGTAATTGCCTTTGGTGCCCTGCACCGGCCGGTTGTGGACGGCAAAGACAACGGCGTCGCCCTGGCGCAGCGGCACCACCTCGACCCGGCTCTGCATGCGCGGCCGCTGCTCGGTCAGCGCGAACTCACCGCCGGTGAAATCCTGGCCCGGCTCGGAGAGCAGGATCGCCACCTGCAGCGGAAAGGCGAGGTCGCCATAGAGATCCTGGTGCAGGCAGTTGAAGTCGCCAGGCACATATTGCAGCAGCAGCGGCGTCGGCCGCGTCTGGCCGGCGGCATGACACTGATCGAGAAACGCGGCATGCGTCGCGGGATAACGCATAGCCTGCCCCATCCGCTCGTTCCACCGATTGGCGACCTCGGCCAGCCTGGGATAGAGCGCGCTGCGCAGGCCGCCGAGCAGGTCCGGCAAGGGATAGCGGAAATAGCGGTACTCACCCTTGCCGAAGCCGTGCCTGGCCATATGGATGTGGCTGCGGAAATGCTCTTCTTTGGGATAGAGGCCGGCGATCTCCCGGCATTCTTCGGGCGAGAGCAATTTCTCGATCACCGCGCAGCCGAAACCGTCGAGTTCGGCGGCAAGGGCGGGCCAGTCGTAACCCGCGACACGCGTCCGAGCAGCTTCAACCGCCGATGCGGCAACCCTGGCATGGGCATTCATATCGTAGCCTCCTTGTCGATCAGAGCGCGCTTGCGCTCGACGCCCCAGCGGTAGCCCGACAGCGTGCCGTCGGCGCGGACAACACGGTGGCAGGGAATGCCCAGCGCAATCGCGTTGGCCGCACAGGCCGTCGCCACGGCACGGGCGCCGTCCGGCTGGCCGAGGCGCTGGGCCAGCGCGGCGTAGGTGATGGTGGCGCCGCACGGGATGCCTCGGAGCGCCTCCCACACGCGCTGCTGGAATGGCGTGCCGCGGCGCAGGTCGAGCGGCAGGTCGAGGCCGACGCCAGGCATTTCGATGAAGCGCGCGATTGCCGCGAGATCGTCGCGCAAGGTGGCCCCGTCTTCGACCAGTAGCTTGCCCGGGAAGCGATGGCCAAGATCCCGCTCCAGTGTGTCGGCGTCCGAGCCGATCAGGATGGCGCAGACGCCGATAGCGCTGCGTGCCGCCAGGATTTTACCGATCGGGGATTCGCCGATGGCGTAGGTTATGATATCGAGGGCGGCGAGCTTGGTGACCGTCGCCGGAATATTGGTTTGTACGAGGTTCATTGCCTTCACTCCTTTGTCTGTGCCTGAACCCTAGCCACGTGCTGATTGGCGCTCACTCCGATGCTTGCTTTCAAATTCGAATCTCCAAGGCAGGTGCTCTACGGCGCCGTAGAGCGCTGATTTGGATCATTGGCACTTCGCCTGAGGACGTCATGCGACACGGGTGACGGAAATTTCGCCCAGCACGAACACTTCGCCTGATGACAGGCGCAACTCAACCTCGCCGGTTGCGGTGCGGCTCCATTCGGCTTTGCCATCATCGACCATCTGGCCGATGGCGGTCATCACCCATGATTTCGCGTCAGGGGCGCGGCGGCTGCCGGCAGCTTGGGTCTGGATGTTCGCATCGGTGGTGGGAGACCTTGCCATCGCGCGCATTGCCGGTCCTCGTCAGGCCCGTACCGACCGGTTGGCATTGTCGGACGCTGCCTCGCGGTCGAGCAGCGCGCGCTTGCGCTCCGCGCCCCAGGCGTAGCCGGAAAGTGCGCCGTCCTTGCGGATGACGCGGTGGCAGGGAATGGCGACGGCAAGATTGTTGGCGGCGCAGGCGGCGGCGATGGCGCGGGCCGCCTTAGGTGCGCCTATGCGATGCGCGATCTCGGCATAGGAAACCGTTTGGCCGGCGGGGATGGCGCGCAAGGCCTGCCAGACGCGCTGCTGGAACGCCGTGCCGCGGACGTCGAGCGGCAGGTCGAGGCCGAGCGCCGGAGCCTCGACGAAACCGACGACGCGGGCGACCAGCGCCTCGTAGTCGCGGTCGCCACCGATCAGCCGTGCCCTGGGGAAACGGTCC
>NZ_RZRR01000803.1:0-2586 GCF_003998555.1 Mesorhizobium sp. M7A.F.Ca.CA.002.09.1.1
TCGATGTACTTCACGTCGATGGTGTTCTCGTCGGGCTTCAGCAGTACCTGCGTCGTGAAGGTTTCGCGGATCGCCTTGTAGCCGATGCTCATGTCGGCAAGGAGAACGGTACGCCCGTCACGCTCCTTGCGCGAGCGAACCGTCAGCGCTTCGCAAAGCGGCAGGAATTGCGGATAGGATTCAACATCGGCGACCAAAGCGAACATCTGCTCGGGTGTATGGGATACGCGTCGGGTAGCTTCGAATTTTGGCATGAAACCGGCTGATTAAGCTGATTTCTTGAGAATCGCTTCCCGTGCCGCACGCAGCTTGGCGAAATCGTCGCCGGCGTGATGCGATGAACGCGTCAGCGGGCTGGACGCCACCAGCAGGAAACCCTTGGTCCGGCCGATCGTCTCAAAGGATTTGAACTCCTCCGGCGTAACAAAGCGGATCACCGGGTGGTGCTTCTTCGACGGCTGCAGATACTGGCCTATGGTCATGAAGTCGACATTGGCCGAACGCAGATCGTCCATCAACTGCAGGATTTCATTCCGTTCTTCGCCCAGCCCCACCATGATGCCGGACTTGGTGAAGATCGACGGATCAAGCTCCTTGACCCGCTGCAACAGCCGGATCGAATGGAAATAGCGGGCGCCCGGACGAACCGTCAGATAGTTCGACGGAACGGTTTCGAGATTGTGGTTGAAGACGTCGGGTTTGGCCGCCACGACGATCTCCAGCGCGCCGTCCTTGCGCAGGAAGTCGGGCGTCAGGATTTCGATCGTCGTCAGCGGCGTCGCCGCCCGGATGGCGCGGATGACCTCGGCGAAATGCTGCGCACCGCCATCGGCGAGATCGTCGCGGTCGACCGAGGTGATGACGACATGGGTAAGGCCCATCTGCTTGACCGCATGCGCGACGCGGGCCGGTTCATCCGGGTCAAGAGCGGTTGGAATGCCCGTGGCGACGTTGCAGAAAGCGCAGGCGCGGGTGCAGATCTCGCCCATGATCATGAAGGTGGCGTGCTTCTTTTCCCAGCACTCGCCGATGTTGGGGCAGCCGGCCTCTTCGCAGACCGTCACCAGCTTGTGCGACTTCACGATTTCGCGCGTTTCGGCATAGCCCTTCGACATCGGCGCCTTGACGCGTATCCAGTCGGGCTTGCGCAGGACATCCTGATCAGGCTTGTGCGCCTTTTCGGGATGCCGCAGGCGCGGTGCGTTGGCGATCGTATCGAGGACAGTGACCATCGGGAAACCTGGTTCATTGGCGAGCGCCAGTCAGGCGTTCGTTGTGATAACGTCATCTAGGACTTTTCGGCGCAAAGAAAAAGGCCGCTGCGGCGCATGCCGCAACAGCCTTTTTCGCATGGCAGCTCTTCAGTGATGTCAGCGGCGCACCAGGCGTCCTGCCCAGATCAGTAGGCAGGCGCCGATAAAGCCGGTGATCAGATAGGCAATCCAGCCGACGCCGAACGGGCCAAAATTGAGAGCCTGCAGAATGGCGTTCAGCACGATCGCGCCGACGATGCCCATAACGATGTTCATGAAGATGCCGGTGTTGCTCTTCATGAACATTTCGGCGAACCAGCCTGCCAGGCCGCCGATGATGATGGCTGCTATCCAGCCGACGCCATTCAGGTGCATATGCCTTCTCCTTGTGTGATGGATGAAAGTGCATCCGCAAACGATGTACCTTGCCGCCGGGTTCCATCTGTAGCAGCGCTTTCAATCTATCACGCGTTGAGCGCGCGGCCATAGGCGTCGAGCACGCTTTCCTTCATCATCTCCGACAGCGTCGGGTGCGGGAAGATGGTGTGCATCAGCTCTTCCTCGGTCGTCTCCAGGTTCATCGCCACGACGAAGCCCTGGATCAGTTCGGTCACTTCGGCGCCGACCATGTGGGCGCCGAGCAATTGACCGGTCTTCTTGTCGAAGATGGTCTTGATGAAGCCCTGATCCTCACCGAGCGCGATCGCCTTGCCATTGGCGGCGAACTGGAAGCGCCCGACCCGGATATCCCAGCCCTCTGCCTTGGCCTTGGCTTCGGTCAGGCCAACCGAGGCGACCTGCGGATTGCAGTAGGTGCAGCCCGGAATCTTCAGCTTGTCGGTGGCATGTACGCCAGGAAAATCAGCGATCTTCTCGATGCACACGACACCCTCATGTTCGGCCTTGTGGGCGAGCATCGGCGGGCCGGCGACATCGCCGATGGCATAGATGCCCGGCACATTGGTCTTGCCGTAACCATCGATGACGACGCAGCCGCGATCCGTCTTCACGCCGAGCGCCTCAAGCCCGAGGCCCTCGATGTTGCCTTGCACGCCGACGGCCGAGATCATCCGGTCGGCGGTGATCTTCTCGACCTTGCCGTCCTTCATCTCGACATGCGCCGTGACCGAGTTCGTGCCCTTCTCGACCTTGGTCACCTTGGCTTCGAGGATAATCTTCATGCCTTGCTTCTCGAACTGCTTTTGCGCGAACTTCGAGACTTCGGCGTCCTCGACCGGCATCACCGCCGGCAGCAATTCGACCACCGTCACCTCGGCGCCCATTGTGCGGTAGAAGGAGGCGAATTCGATGCCGATGGCGCCCGACCCCATGA
>NZ_RZRR01000804.1:0-2580 GCF_003998555.1 Mesorhizobium sp. M7A.F.Ca.CA.002.09.1.1
ATGCTATATCCATCCGCGGGTCTTCGAAGCGTGGTCCGAGGGACGGTTGCTGGATGAAATGGCGCAGGCCAACAAGCGCAAACGGGCGATTGCCGGTCTCGATGACGAGGAAGCTCTCGTGCTGCGATGGCTGAAACTGGGAGAAAGCTGACCGACGCGGCCGACGGTGGCCAAATCCGTCACATCTGGATTTTTTTATCGACGTCATGTCGGGATCGGTCTTACTGTTTCGTCCTTTGACAGAGAAAAGGACCAGCCATGCTCTACGCAATCCTCTGCTATGCCTCCGAAGATGTCGTCTGCTCCTGGAGCAAGGCACAGGACGACGAGGTCATGGCCAATCTCCTCGACGTTCAGGACAAGTACGCCAAGGCTGGTCGGCTCGGCCCGGTGGCACGGCTTCTGCCGACCACGGCCGCGACGACGTTGAGGAAGGTCAAAGGCGAATCGGTCGTCATCGACGGGCCGTTCGCCGAGACCAAGGAACAGTTTCTCGGCTTCTACACGCTCGAATGCGCCGATCTCGACGAGGCGGTGGAGTTCGCCCGCGAACTTTCCGAGGTCAACCCGAGCGGCGGCTCCTATGAAATCCGGCCGGTTTCGGTCTTCAACCCAACAACGGTTTCCGCATGACCGAAATGGCCTGGATCAGCTCCGCGATCAGCGCCGCCCGCCCGCAGGCGATGGGCGCGCTGCTGCGTTATTTCCGCGATCTCGATACGGCGGAGGAAGCTTTCCAGGACGCGTGCCTCAGGGCGTTGAAGAACTGGCCGCAGAACGGGCCGCCGCGCGACCCGGCGGCCTGGCTGATCTTCGTCGGCCGCAACAGCGGCATCGATGCGGTGCGCAAGCGCGCCAAGCAGGCGCCGATGCCGGATGAAGACCAGGTTTCCGATCTGGAAGACGCCGAGAGCGATATCGCCGAGCGGCTGGACGGGGCGCACTACCGCGACGACATATTGCGGCTGCTGTTCATCTGCTGCCATCCCGATCTGCCGGCAACGCAGCAGATCGCGGTGGCGCTGCGCATCGTCTCCGGTCTCACCGTCAAGCAGATCGCGCGCGCCTTCCTGGTTGGCGAAAGCGCCATGGAGCAGCGCATCACTCGCGCCAAGGCGCGCATTGCGGACGCCGGCGTGCCGTTCGAGACGCCTGGCGCGGTCGAGCGCTCGGAACGGCTCGCCGCCGTCGCCGCCATGGTCTACCTGGTCTTCAACGAGGGCTATTCGACCAACAGCGGCGAGGCGCCGGCCCGCGCGCCGCTGTGCGAGGAGGCGATCCGGCTGGCACGGCTGTTGCTGCGGCTGTTCCAGACGGAGCCGGAGATCATGGGGCTGACGGCGCTGTTGCTTCTGCAGCATGCGCGCGCACCGGCCCGTTTCGACGAGAGCGGCGAGATCGTGCTGCTCGAAGACCAGGATCGCAGCCTGTGGAGCCGCAAGATGATCGATGAGGGGCTGGCACTGGTCGACAAGGCGCTGCGCCATCGCAAGCCCGGCCCTTACCAGGTGCAGGCGGCGATTGCCGCGCTGCATGCGCGGGCCGAAAAGGCCGAGGATACGGACTGGAACGAGATCGACCTGCTCTACCGCTTGCTGGAGCAGATGCAGCCGTCGCCGGTGGTCACGCTCAACCGGGCCGTCGCGGTCTCGAAGGTGCGTGGACCGGGGGAGGCGCTGGCCATGATCGAGCCGCTGGAAGAACGGCTTTCCGGCTATTTCCACTTTTTCGGGCTCAAGGGGGGCCTCTTGATGCAGCTCGACCGGGGCGACGAGGCGCGCGTCGCCTTCGACCGCGCCATAGCGCTTGCGAACACGGCGGCAGAGGCTGCCCATATCCGCATGCATATCGACCGGTTGATCAAGGACGGTGCGGTGCGCCCGCCGGCGAAAAAGGCAAACTGAGCGTCACCTCCCCATCTGGCTCAATCGTGTAGTTTGGGCTTGGACCATGCCGGGGTGGCGATTTTCCCCTGAAACGAGTAATGCCACGCCATGACTGCGCCTGAAGTGCCTTTCGGCACACGGGCGACACGGCGAAGGCTTAACCCAGCGCCATATGATGGCGACGGGATCTGAAAGGGACAAGAATGACGATAGGCAAGGAAACGACCGAACTGCTGGCGAAACTGGGCGTGGCCAAGGAAGCGCTCGTCGGCGGCGACCTGATCGTGCGCAGCCCGGTGACGGGCGAGCAGATCGCGGCGCTGAAGACGATCTCGCCGGCTGACGCGGCCAAGGTGATCGATGCCGCGCACAAGGCCTTCCAGGCCTGGCGCATGGTGCCGGGCCCGCGGCGTGGCGAACTGGTGCGGCTGCTCGGCGAGGAACTGCGCGCGCACAAGGCCGAGCTTGGCCGGCTGGTGTCGATCGAGGTCGGCAAGATCCCGTCCGAGGGGCTCGGCGAAGTGCAGGAGATGATCGACATCTGCGATTTCGCCGTAGGCCTCTCCCGGCAATTGTACGGCCTGACCATCGCCACCGAGCGCCCGGGCCATCGGATGATGGAAACCTGGCATCCGCTCGGCGTCGTCGGCGTCATTTCCGCCTTCAATTTCCCGGTCGCGGTGTGGTCCTGGAA
>NZ_RZRR01000805.1:0-2577 GCF_003998555.1 Mesorhizobium sp. M7A.F.Ca.CA.002.09.1.1
GTGATGATCGTGCGGCCCTGCGCCGCCAGCTGGAAGCCGAGCGGCGTCGCCTGCAGCGGCCGGCGGCCCTTGAGGAACAGCGGCTCACCCACCCGCGCCTCCAGCATGGCCAGTGATCGGCTGACCGCCGGCTGGGTCAAGCCCAGCATGGCGGCTCCTTCCGACACGCCGCCGGCATCCAGCACCGCGGCGAGCTGCATGAGGTGGCGCTCGTTCAGCTTCATAGCAAAACGCTATACAAGGGACGTCACATCTCATCAAGCATCGCGTCGGGCCGTGCTATCCCGCTTGGCAAGGGGAAGGGAGGCCCCGGCGGAATGCACGGCCAGCACGACCCGAAGCGGGATGAGTCCCCCAAGGCGATATCGACGCAGGCCGAGGAATTCTCGCGGCGCCTGACGGCAATGGGCCAGTCCCGCCTGGCGGCGGCGGCGCAGGCAGCCGTGGATGGTTTGCACGCGCTGATCGTGGAGTTGCGGCCCTCCGGCGAGGAATTCCGCCAGGCGATCGATTTTCTGACCGAGGTTGGCCACTACGCCGATGCGCGGCGCCAGGAATGGGTGCTGTTCGCCGACGTCCTGGGCGTGTCTTCGCTGATCGAGGATCAGAACAGCCCGCGCCCCGCCGGAGCGACACCAAACACCCTGGCCGGGCCCTTCTACCGGGCCGACGTGCCGGAGATGCCACCCGGCGCGAACATCTCGCGCGATCACAAGGGCGAGCCGCTGGAGGTCGCGGGCCGCATCGTCGCGCTCGACGGCGCGGGGGTCGGCGATGCGACGGTCGAGATCTGGCAGGCCAATGCCGAGGGTCTCTACGAGAACCAGGAACCCGACCGCCAGCCGGAATTCAATCTGCGCGGACGCTTCCGTACCGATCCGCAGGGACGGTTCCGCTTCACGACGGTGAAGCCGAAGGGCTACACGCTGCCGTCGGACGGACCGGTCGGTCAATTGATGTCAGCGCTGGGCCTTGGCCTCGAGCGGCCGGCCCATATCCATTTTCGCGTCTCGGCGGAGGGCTTCGAGACGCTGACGACCCACATCTTCGACCGGTCGGACCCTGCGATCGGCCGGGATGCCATCTTCGGGGTCAAACCCGAACTCATGGCCGAGTTCCGCGCGCTGCCGCCCAATGGAGGAAAACGCAAGCACGCGCTCGACCTCAACCTCGTGCTCTGCCCGCAGCGGCGGAGCGATACCGAAACCTCTGGGAGGAGATGACCGATGGCACGTATCAGCGGCTACCACCATTTGACGCTCTCGACCGACAGCGCTCAGGAAGATTTTGATTTCTATACCAAGGCGCTCGGCCTGCATTCGGTGAAGCGCACCGTCTTGTTCGACGGCGTCATCCCGGTCTACCACCTCTATTACGGCTCGCCCAATGGCGATGCGTCGACGATCATCACCACCTTCCCGTTCCGCAAGCCGGGCGTCTATGGCCGCCGCGGGTCCAATCAGTCGCGCACCATCATGCAGTCGATCCCCAGGGGCGCCGCGGATTTCTGGGTCGACCGGTTGAATGCGCGCGGCATCGAGGCCATCAAGATCACCCGTTTTGGCGCCGACCGTGCGGCTTTCGCACATCCCTGCGGCATCCCGCATGAGCTGGTGGAAAGCGACAGGGATCCCCGCGCGCCCATCACCAACGAGGCGCAGGGCATCGGCAAGGCCCACGGCATCAAGGGAATCTACGGCGCCGTGGTGGCGGTGATGGACCGCACCGCCATGGACGACTTCCTGACCATCGCATTGCCGATGGAGAAAGAGGCCGACGACCACGAGGGGCTCGTGTTCCGCGTGCCGGATGCGGCCGGCGTCGCACAGCGCGTGGAGGTCATTGTCGACCGCGACAGCCCGCAGGGCACCTGGACTCTGGCGGGAGGCACGATCCACCACCTCGCCCTCAACACCGGCGACGAAGAGAACCAGTTGAAGCTGCGCGCTCATATCGAGGGCCTCGGCTTCACGGACATATCGGAGCAGAAGGACCGCAACTACTTCAAGTCCTGTTATGTCCGCTCGCCCGGCGGCGCGCTGTTCGAAATTGCCTGGACCACGCCGGAAGGCTGGGCCAAGGACGAGCCTCCGGGCCAGATCGGCAAGACGCTGGTCTTCCCGCCTTGGTTCAAGGACCGCGAGAGCGAATTGCAGGCCGGCCTGGAACAGGCGGATTTCGCGTGAGTTCAGGCAGCGGTCCGCTCCGGCTTGGGCCAAGAGGCCCGGAGGCTAAGGCGATTTGCGTCTTCGTCCACGGCCGCGGCCAATCGCCCGAAGAGATGCAGTCCCATGTGCTGTCGCGGCTTTCCGCGTCGGCCGTGGCCTTCATCCTGCCGCGCGCGCCGCACGGCATGTGGTGGGAGGCGCGTGCCGTCGACCCGTTGACGTCGGTCGCCCGCGCGCAGCTCTCTGACGCGCTCGACCACCTTGCGGCCGCAATGGTTGCGGCGCGTGCCGAACTGCCCGGACTGCCGCTGCTTCTCGCGGGCTTCTCGCAAGGGGCGTGTCTCTCGATCGAATATCTCTGTGCGGGGCTGCCGCCGCCGGACGCTTTGGCGGCCTTCACGGGCTGCCG
>NZ_RZRR01000806.1:0-2576 GCF_003998555.1 Mesorhizobium sp. M7A.F.Ca.CA.002.09.1.1
TCGCTGTTGCCGTCGAACGGATCGCCACCGGGTCGACCGGAGCGGAATTCGAACCGCGAGCCGCCCGGACCTTGCTGCCGGCGAAAGCCGCCAAACGGATCGCCGCCACCGGCAGCGCCCTCAAAGCCCTGGAATCGCGGCTTGCCGTCAGCGTCGATCTCGCCGCGATCGAAAGCGGCGCGATTCTTTTCGTCGCCGACGATCTCGTAGGCCTGGTTGGCTGCGGCGAAACGGTCCTTCGCCTTTGGATCATTCGGATTCTGGTCCGGATGATGCTTTTTGGCGAGTTTCCGGTACGCCGACTTTATGTCTTTGGCCGATGCGTTCCTGGCAACGCCCAGCACCTCATAGGGGTCGCGCATGCTTACTGCCCTGGAGAAGAGTTGAGTCTCTGGTTGCCTCTTATATGCGCTCCCATAGGAAGAAATTCCAGTGCTGGAGCCGCATATCAGACGCGGAAAATCAGAGCGCCTTGAAGTCCTGCATGCGCCAGCCGCCGGCGCTGGCCAGGCACAGTTCGCCTTCGAACATGGCAACGCCGTCAAAGCTTTCGCGCGAGGCCTTGAAGCGGCGGCAGGTCTGGCCGTTGTCCTTCAATTCCGCCAGATCGGTGATGGAACCGCGCGAGCCGGTACCGGCATTGGCCCATGGGACGGCCTGCCCGCCGAGCTGCTCGATGTCGGCCGAGGAGACTGCATTGCCGATCGTCGTCTGGTCGGAGTCGCGATCCAGACTGGCCGGCGCGGCCGAGGCCGATGTGCTGCTGGTCAGGATCGAGCGGTCGACTTCGGCTTTTTCCAGGCTGAAGCCGCCGGCGCCACAAGCGGCAAGCGGCAAGGCGACCGCCACGATCGCGGCTTTCGCGCTGGCCGAAGCGATAACGCTCCATTGCCTGCTGTCAAAAGCTTGCGCGATAAGCGACAATCGGCAGCCTCCCCCTTGCTTCGTTAAGAATCTTGGCTTTGTAAGAATCTTCGTGACAATTTGAGAAAAACTATGAGTGACACTGAGTTAACAAGCGGTGACTTTACCGAGGCTGCCGAGCCGTTTCGCCTGTTTGCCGCATGGCTGGACGACGCCACGAAAAGCGAGCCGAACGACCCCAACGGCGTGGCTCTGGCGACCGTCGATGCCGACGGCATGCCGGATGTGCGCATGGTTTTGCTCAAGGGGTTCGATGAAAGCGGGTTTGTCTTCTACACGAATTTCGAGAGCGCCAAGGGCCAGGAGATTCTTGGCAGCATGAAGGCGGCGATGTGTTTCCATTGGAAATCACTGCGCCGCCAGGTACGCATTCGCGGACCGGTGGAGATCGTCAGCGACGCCGAAGCCGACGCCTACTATGCGACACGGCCGCGCGGCAGCCGCATCGGCGCATGGGCCTCGAAACAATCGCGGCCGCTGGAAAGCCGCTTTGCGCTGGAGAAGGCAGTGGCCGAATACACGGCACGCTACCCGATCGGCGAGATCCCGCGGCCAAAGCACTGGTCCGGCTTCCGAATCGTGCCCACGACAATCGAGTTCTGGCACGACAGGCCGTTCCGCCTGCACGACCGGCTCGTCTTCAGCCGCAACGCGAAAGGCGCCTGGGACAAGACGAGGCTTTATCCCTGAAGAAGAGGCTCAGGCCTTCTTTCTCGTCATGAACGCGGTGAGCGCGGCGCGCGCCTCATCGGACTTCAGGCGCTCGCGAAAATGCTCGCTTTCCTCGCCGATGCGGGCGACGAGGTCGTCGCGCGAGCCGCGCATCAGGTCGCGCGCGATCTTCAACGCCTGCGGCGGCTTGGCCGCGATCTGGCCGGCGGCCGCCAGCACCGAGGCCTCCAGTGCTGCTTCCTCGACCACCTCGTAGATCAGGCCGGCGGCCTTCGCCCGTTCAGCCGAAAAGCCCTCGCCGAGGCCGAGCAGCGCGAAGGCACCCTGCTGCCCGAGGATGCGCGGCGCCAAGAGGCTCGACCCCGCCTCGGGCACCAGGCCAAGGTCGACGAAAGGCGTCCTGAACACGGTGCGCGGCGTGGCGAAGGTCAGGTCGCAATGCAGGTTGAGCGTCGTGCCGATGCCGACCGCGATGCCGTCGACGCCGGAGACCATGGGTTTTTCGACCCTGGCCAGCGCCATCAGGAAGTCCCAGACTTCGGTGCCGCCGTCACCACCGGTGGCGATGATCATGAAGTCGGCAAGGTCGTTGCCTGAGGAGAAGGCGCCGGGCACGCCGAGAAAGACATGGACGCGGATCTCCGGGTCGGCGTCGCCTTCTGCCAGGCTTTTTGACATTTTCGCATACATGGCGCGCGTCAGCGCGTTCTTCTTGTCCGGCCGGTTCATGCGGATGATCTGGATGGCGCCCTGGCGCTCGACGAGGATATGGTCTGTCACGGTTCTTTCCTTGTGAACGTCAGGCGGAAATCAGCGTTTTTCCGGCAGCGGCGAGGCTTTCGGCGCCATCGATGACGCGCGCCCGCAAAGCGCTGACCTCGCCGAGCAGGTTTTCGGCGAAGAAGCGGCAAAGGGGAATACGGCCTTGGTCGGCAAGAGCGCCGCGCGCCAGATAGGCGCCGCCGGCGGCAAGCGAGATC
>NZ_RZRR01000807.1:0-2576 GCF_003998555.1 Mesorhizobium sp. M7A.F.Ca.CA.002.09.1.1
CTCCCCTACTCCCCTACTATCTTACTATCTTACTATCTTACCACCCTCACCACCGTCCGGTCCGACAGCAGCGGCAGCAGCCGCGCCATGGTTTGCGCCGTGACAGCCACGCAGCCTTGCGTCGGCGTGAAGCCGGGGCGCGCCAGATGGAAGAAGATGGCGCTGCCGCGCCCGCGCCGGCGCGGCGACAGGTTCCAGTCGAGCACCAGGCAGGCATCGTAGAGCCTGTCGTCGCGCCGCATGCGTTCGTGGCTGGCGCCATAGGGAATCCTGACCGGCCTGTTGTAGTTGCGGTCGTCAGGCACTTCGCACCAGCCCAGATCGGGCCCGATCGGCGTCATCGCCAGCCGGGTCCTGCGGCCGCTGGAGAACTGATCCCCCCGGAAATACCCCGACAGGATCCGCATCGCGGCCAGCGGCGTGGCGCCGTCGCCTTCGCGCTTGTCGGCCGAGATGCCGCCGCGCCCCAGCGCACAGGCAAACACCGTTTTCCCGGCCTGCAGCAGGCCCTGGCTTGGATGCCCAGGCCTCGCCCGCACGGTCAGCACACGCAGCCCTTTTCGCAAAATTGCGCCGGCTGCATTGCGATCGTGTTTTTTCTTGTATGATCGTGCCACGGAACAAATCACTGTGAACGGCTGTTACGCCGGTCAGCTTCCGCATAAACAGGCAGCGGTCAACTGAATTTTCTTTTCAAAACAACGGATTGATCCATGACTTCACGCACCATACTGATCGTCGACGACGATGACGACCTGCGCGGCACGCTGGTCGAGCAATTATCCCTTTACGAGGAATTCGACGTGCTGCAGGAATCGACTGCGGCAAAAGGTGTCGCCGCAGCGCGCGGCGGCCTCATCGATCTGCTCATCATGGATGTCGGGCTGCCCGACATGGATGGCCGCGAAGCGGTGAAGATCCTGCGCAAGGGCGGCTACAAGGCGCCCATCATCATGCTGACCGGTCACGACACCGATTCGGATACGATTCTTGGTCTCGAGGCCGGCGCCAACGACTATGTGACGAAGCCGTTCCGCTTCGCCGTGCTGCTGGCGCGCATTCGGGCGCAGTTGCGCCAGCATGAGCAGAGCGAGGATGCCACCTTCTCGGTCGGGCCCTATACTTTCAAGCCCAGCCAGAAACTGCTGCTCGACCCGCGCGGCGGCAAGGTGCGGCTGACGGAGAAGGAGGCCTCGATCATCAAATATCTCTATCGCGCCGACCAGAAGGTGGTGACGCGCGACGTGCTGCTCGAGGAGGTGTGGGGCTACAATTCCGGCGTCACCACGCACACGCTGGAAACCCATGTCTACCGGCTGCGCCAGAAGATCGAGCGCGATCCTTCCAATGCGGAAATTCTTGTGACAGAAAGCGGCGGCTACAAGCTGGTTCCTTAAACATTTTCATTATCCAATGAGCGGCCGGGCGGGGCCGCTTTCGGGTACGATCCAGTTGGAGGGTGGTTTGGATCGAACTCGCAGAGGAGGAGTCGGACTGTCGGTTCGGGGACATAGCTAGATGGCGCTGGATGACGACATCCGCGTTCTGTCCGCCGTGAGGCTCTTCGAGGGCTTCACGCAGGAACAACTGCGCCTGCTCGCCTTTGGCGCCGAGAACACCAGGCTGATTGCCAACCACAAGCTCTATCGCGAGGACGACGAGGCCGATTCCGCCTATATCGTTGTCAGCGGGCGCATCGTGCTCTACCGGGAGCAGAATGGTGAACGCATCCCGATTGGCACGGCAGACCCCGGCACGATCCTGAGCGAACTGGCATTGATCGCCGACACCAACCGGTTGACCAGCGCCTCGGCCGAGATCGATTCGGAAGTGATGCGCCTCAGCCGCAAGATGTTCCGCCGCATCCTGGAGGAATATCCCGAGATCGCGGTCAAGCTGCACCAGCGCATCTCGGAGGAATTTCAGGCGATGATCCGCCGCATCGAGGAACTGGCGCCGCGCTTCTCCGGCTAAATCTAGCGTACCCACGAAGCTGCTGGCTTCGCAGCCGAAGGGAGAAGTGTTTTCAACGACAGCGATGAACTGGTCGTGGCGCACTGCGGCCGTCCGGACGCCCGGATCCAGCGGCAAGGCTCCGTTGACAGGCAAGAGGTGAAATCCTAAAGCACCTCGAAGGCGGCCGGCGCAGCAGGCGCCATCACCACCAGGCTCCTGGGGGGAGCGAGCCATGCCATCAGGGCGGTACGAGACCATTATCTTGTATTCCCGCAATGACGCGTTCGGCGACGGACTGATCCGGATTCCGGCATTGCGCGCCGCCAGAACGGCATTCCCCGATAGTTTCATCGTCTACGGAACCACCCGGTCGTCATCCCTTGAACATAGCCTCAATCGCCATGCCGGCCATTTGGTCGATGCGATCAATGTGCGGACGCCGCTGGCGCGCCTGATCGCCGGTCACAGCAAGGGCAAGGGGCGATTGGCCGTCGTCGATTTCCGCATCTCGGCGCGTTGGCTGCTTCAGGCCTCGGCATCACTGCTCGGCCGCGGCATTGCCTATGAGGCAAACTTTCCGGCTTTCGCCCTTTCCTGGCGCCTGGGCCAAAGGCCTGAAG
>NZ_RZRR01000808.1:0-2576 GCF_003998555.1 Mesorhizobium sp. M7A.F.Ca.CA.002.09.1.1
CCCGAGCTTCTGACCTCGCGTGCCTCGACGCGCGACGAGATGATCTTTCCCGGCGTCGGCAGCCAGCGGCTGAGTGCCTTCACCTCTCGCCATTTCATGAAGGTGATGAACGACAGCGCGCCCGCGACCACGCAGGCAAAGCCGACAAGCATGATCTTGAGTTCCAACTCGTCTCCCCCCAGGAGTGCAGGAACCCGCACATAGACAGCATGGCGGCGGCAATGTCTTGTATTTTCGCAAATCTGAAAAGGCTGAGCAGCGCAAACGGCAACAGCCCACGCCGCGTTATGCAGGCTTCACGGCCAGGAACGTGTTCCATTCTTCGCTATTGCGGCCGACGTTGAAATCGTCCCTGATAAGGACCAGCCCGGCGCCTTCGAGATGGGCGGCGAAGTCGTCCCTGCGCCAGTAGACCATGTGATATTCGCCTGATCTCTCGCCGTCGCCATTGCGCATCGAGACGAGGAAGGCGCCGCCCGGGCGCAGCGACCCGGCTATCTTGGCAAGCACCTGGTCGGTCTGGTCGCGAGGCACGTGGATCAGGACGCATAGGGCAAGGACCGCGTCGTAGGGGCCGCCGAGATCATCGGTGATGAGATCGAGCAACTCGCCATGCTTACCACGCGCGGCCTGCAGCTCGAGAAACCGCTTGGTGGCGTCGGTGCGCCGAACCTTGACGCCCAAATTTTCCAGAAAATCCGCATCGTATCCGGCTCCGGACCCGACTTCCAAAATCCGGCCACCTGTGCCGGCGATTGCCACCAGGCGCTTGAGCGATGCCTGCTCCCTCTCGTTGGGAACATGGCGCACGATGGCATCATATTGTTCCGCATAATCCTCGTAAGCGCTGATCGTTTGACGGCTCTGTGCCAGAGCCTCCGATGACACACCCATCTTTTCCTCCCATGCGTCCTTGTTGGTCAAAGAGCCAGGCACTTTCCTCAGCGAATGCTGCCGGCGGAAGCGTGTCCATCGAGCAGTCCGATATCGCGCTTGAAATGGTCCGACAGCGCACGCTGGTCAAGCAGGCCGCGTGAGCGGGTCCTGAAGGGAGCGGCGAAGAGGTCGAGGATCGGCGGACACCCGAGAAAGCGAACGACGCCAAGCCTGATAGCTTGTCTCAGTTGGCGTCGGCTACCGTCTGCCGGCCCCCGGCCCAGGCGCGCCATTGCCGTTCGTCGCCATGGAAGACATTGAGGTCTATGCGGCCAGTGACGCCGTGCGACAGGCCGGAGCCGGAATACTGCCAGAACAGCCATTTGCGACCGGGATAGACCTTTGACGGATGCTGGGCGACCGCACGCAGCCAAAACGGATAGTCGAGGAATTCGCCCCTGAGATTGTCGCGGTAGAAATCGGGCGCGGTGTAGATGATGGGCCGCTGGCCGTAATAGCGCTCCAGCTTGTCCATGAACACCTGCATCTTTTCCAGCACCTTTTCGCGCGACGGCCGCCGCTTGCAGCTGGACTCGCCGTTCCACTCGACGTCGATCACCGGCGGCAGCGCGCCTTCGACCCTGGGCACGTTGCGGATGAACCAGTCCGCCTGCTCGCCCGCCGTGCGGCACCAGTAGAAGAAATGGTAGGCGCCGCGCTTCAAGCCGGCGGCGTCGGCGTTGCGCCAGTTTTTCATGAACATCGGATCGAGGTGGTCGCCACCGTCGGTCGCCTTGATGTAGGCGAAGTTGGCGCCCTGCGCCCGCAGCTTGTCCCAGTTGACGTTGCCTTGCCAACGCGAGACGTCGACGCCGTGCACTGCAAGGCGGCGAGGCGAACCCTTGCCGAAATTGATCGGCTTGGCGTCGCGAAAACCGTAACGGGTGAGCGGCCCGGCAAGCATGGCCGGTGCCGCGCGGGTCAATAGCTTGGGCGGCGACACCAAGGCTGCCGGCTCGACCGGCAGCCCGCCGATATCAGGCACTTGGGGATTAGGCGCCTCAGGTGCGGCAAACACCCCCGTCTCTTCCTCCTCCGCCAAGCCGAACGGGCGCGTTTTTTCCCCCGGACCGTTGTCAGACATGGGAGCCAATCCGGCCCTTGCCGCCCTGTTGCCCCTTGCCGCCGGAGCAGCGGCGATCGGTGCCGGCGGCCGGATCACGGAACTGGTGGTCTCGTTGGAGGGTTTCTGCAAATCCAGCGCATCGACGCCGGCCGTTGACGAGCAGCCGGCAAGGCATAGCGATGCTATCAAAAAACTGACGACGCCCGGAATCCGCATCTGGACCTGTACTCAAAACACAACAGACCGAGGGCGAAACGACAGCCGACGGACAAACCGGATCAGTTATGAATGAGAAATTACCAATAAAGTTTGAATCAAGTTTTTTTCGCCATACCGCATGCGGGTAAGCGCGGTGGAAACTGGCTCAGGATTTCCTGAAGACGCCGATCATCGGCCCGAGATTCCAGTAGTCGTCTTTGCGGCCGATGGCAGGCGCAAACAGGCTGGATATCGTGCCGTCGAGGAACAGCGCGTTATCGCAACCGAGCGCGTCGCGGAAAAGCCGGGCGAAGGCATGGAAGGTCACCGTGCCATTCGAAATCGCAAAGACCGCGACCCCATCCTTTCGCACCCC
>NZ_RZRR01000809.1:0-2573 GCF_003998555.1 Mesorhizobium sp. M7A.F.Ca.CA.002.09.1.1
TGCCTACGCTTATCTGGGTGGGTTCGACCCTGCTTATGCCGAGGAGAGCCCGGGCGCGATCCTGATTGGCCACGCAATCGTGGAGTCGATCCGTGAAGATGCGCGCGAGTTCGATTTCCTGCGCGGCCAGGAGGCCTACAAATATGGCTGGGGCGCCGCCGACAGGTGGACGATGCGCAGGGTCTGGACGCGGAGTTGACCCATGAGTGTAACCGCACCGAAAGGCGCCCAGCGCCGGACATCGGTCAGGCTGGCGGTTGAAGACTGCATGGCCGACGGTATTTGCGCCGAAGGTGTTCTCGTCAGGCTGGCGCTCCACCTGCCGCCCACAATTGGGGCAGCGGAATTGGCGGAGGTCGTGCTGAAAGTCCGTCCGGCGGATACCGGCGACGCGGCAAGATTGCGGAAGGTCGCCGGACTGCTGCGCTGCAAACCAGACGTCTTTGCCATGTTGCGAGCGACGGGCGGCGCCGTTCGCCATGAGCGCAATGAGGACGAGACGAATGCCGCTGTCGTCATGCGGCTGGCGTCCAGCTTCGATGCCGCGGCAGCGATTTCGGGAGCCGCGAGTGTCCAACTGGCATCCCTCGGCGATGTGGAAAGGCTCACAGCCACGACCAACGAAATCGTCGCATGGCTGGAAGCCCGAGAATTCACCGGAAGGGAACGGAGCATTCTCGACATCGGTTGCGGCATCGGCCGTTTCGAGCGTGCGCTGTGCAGATCCTTCAAGCGGATGGTCGGTATCGATATATCGTCGCGAATGATCTCCATCGCCTCAGAGCAATGCGCCGCACTCGGCAATGTCGAGTTACGACAAACCTCCGGTCTCGATCTGGCCGATTTCGACGATGCCAGTTTCGATTGCGTGCTGGCGGTCGACAGCTTTCCCTATCTGGTTCTGGCCGGCATGGCAGAGCGGCATTTCGAAGAAATTGCGCGCGTTCTGAAACGGCCGGGCTGGCTCGCCTTGCTGAACTATTCCTATCGCGGATCGCTTTTCTCAGACCGCGACGATATCGGCCGTCTGGCGCAAGCTCATCAATTGCGGGTCCTCATCGACGGTGAGAAGCCGTTTCGATCATGGGATGGCAACGCTTTTTTGCTCGCTCGGTGAGACGGAACATTACAGCACGATGCCAGTTCGGATGTCGAGCAAAGGGCACCAACGAGTGTCCTCGATTCGAAGGAGGAGCGCGGGCTGGACGGCAATCGGATCAAGTCCGAAGGATTACGCCGCTAATCGATTGCCGAAGGACTGAACGCCACCGCGCGGGCCTGTGGTCCGCGGGGCGACCAAGGAGCAAGGAAATAAACCTGTGCAAGGGTCCGCCGGTCAGCTTCTCGGCGGTGGACACAGGCTTGTAATGCCGGGCGCTTATCACCACACTACGATCAAGGGACCGCTATCAAGAGAATGTGATGTCTCGTTCGAGCGACGATACCGCGGATCCGCATGTCGAGATGGCGGTGGATCGGGAGATTGCCTCCCTGCTGGCAGCCATAGAGCAGGAAAAGATTCCGGACCGCCTCACCAAGCTGGCGATCGAATTGCAGAACGCGCTCGTCGAGAAGCGTCGGCGCGACGTGAACAACTGACTATCTGCGGCTGTCGACCTCGACGTCGAGCTGACCGTCCGACAGCTGGTTTCTCCTCTCCATCAATGTCTCCAGCGAACTCTCCCCTAGGAGTTCAAGGATGTTGGCGCGCGCACGGTTCAGGCGGCTTTTGACCGTCCCGACCGCGCAACCGCATATGTCGGCGGTTTCCTCGTAGCTCACTCCCAAAACGCCGATCAGCATCAGCACCTCGCGTTGGTGTTCAGGCAGTCTTTGAATGGCGCCGTGAACTTCCCTGCTCTGAACGGTCCATTCCTGGGTGGCTTCCGAAATTGGTCTCGAAGAGGCGCAGTCGAGCAGGCCTGGCGCCTCCCGGGCAGCGATCTTGACCCGGGTATAATAGGTGTTGCGCATGATGGTGAAGAGCCACGACTTCATTCGCGTACCGGGTTCGAACTTGTCGATGTTGGCGAGACCCTTGGTCAGTGTCTCCTGCACGAGATCGTCAGCATCGTCGGGGACGCGGCAGAAGGTGCGGGCGAATGCCCGCAGGGCGGGTATCAGGTCAACGATGGAAACTTCATTGGTTTCCTGGTCGGCCAAAAGGCAGCCTCCGGATGACAATGGTCCAGCTCCCAGCAGAAAGAGTGTGTGAACGCAGCCTCAGCTAAATGCATGGAAGTTTGGTTCGTTCCTCTTGCTGGAGACAACTCTTCATAATTCTTCGCGGGCGGAGATATCTGTCATGCGATCGGCGCATACCATCACCGCAGCAGCGACGCCTCCTTCGACAGTGGTATCTACAGCGTCCGCTTTTTTACGGGAACAAAGCCGTTCACCGGCAGTTTGATGGCTTGCCACTTTAACCTTCCAGTATCGATCGAGGACCTGTCATGGCCAAATCCGCTCGCCCCTCCGCTCGCCAATCGGCAAGTGGACTGGATCAGAATAGCGCGCGCGGAAATGGCGGCGAGTTGCACCAGGTCGCGGGAGACGACACGCCTGTCCTTACC
>NZ_RZRR01000810.1:0-2568 GCF_003998555.1 Mesorhizobium sp. M7A.F.Ca.CA.002.09.1.1
CTATAGGCGGATTCGCGTCGCGCGGGAGGGGCAGAATTGCGCCAGCGGTGGATCAGTGGAAAACGACTTATGCCTGCGCCGCCAGCCAGTCGCGCACCTTGCGGGCGTTGTCGCTGAGCTCCCGGTTCTTCGGCCAGACGACATAGAAGGCCTTGCCGGTCTTCAGCACATGATCCGTCACCGGCACCAGCAGGCCCGACGCCAGCAGCCGCTCGGCGAGATGCCGCCAGCCGAGCGCGATGCCTTGGCCTTCCATGACACCTTGGATCACCAGGCCGTAGTCGTTGATGCGCAGGCCGCGCGCGGTATCGCTGAGATTGGCGCCCGCAGACTGGAACCATTCGTCCCAACTGGCCGCCTCGCGATACGGCTCCTCCAGATGGATGAGGCGGTGCGTGGCCAATTCGGCAGCGGATCTGGGCAGGCCGAACTTTGCCGCATAGCTGGTGCCGGCGACGGGAAATATCTCCTCGTCAGCCAGCGGCAACGAATGATAGTCCGGCCAGTCCCGCGGCGCGCCGCCGCGCACGCCGAGCGGAATGCCTTCCGCGATGATGTCGAGGTCGCGGTCGGCGGTCTGGATACGCAGGTCAATGCCCGGCAGCTCGTCACGGAACTGCTGCAGGCGCGGCATCATCCAGAACGAACCGAACGCGGTCGAGGCGGCCAGCGTGACATGACCGCCGGTCGCCTGCAGGCGCAGATCCTCCGCCGATTTGCGGATGTGCGAAAGGCCGAGCGAGACGTCGGCATGGAAGCGCTCGCCGGCCTCGGTCAGGAGCACCTGGCGGTGGCGGCGCTGGAACAGCTTGGCGCCGAGCTGTTCTTCCAGTCCGCGCACGGCATAGGAGACGGCGGCCTGCGTCATGCCCAGCTCGCGCCCGGCGGCGGTGAAGCTCGACAGCCGCCCGGCCGCCTCGAAGACGATCAGGCTGCCGGCCGAAGGCAGAAGGTGGCGCAAGCTTCGCATAAGCTGAGCTTATACAAGAGATCAGGATTTTCCAGCGTCACATCACCATTTTGTCGCGCTAGGCTCCTTCATGAGTGGAATGGAGTTGCCATGAACGCACCGGCCCCCGAAGTGACCGAACATGCCAACCGCCGCAGTGGCGGCCGCCTGGGGCGCAAGGCCCTGCGCGGAGCTCCCGTAACGTCGTTCCCGACGCTGGTCCGCCAGATCCCCGTCTACCAGATGGTCCCCGATGAGGCGGTCGAACTGATCCACGAGGAGTCGCTCTTGATCCTCGAAGAGGTGGGCTGCGAGTTCCGCGACGACGAGGCGATCGCACTGTGGAAGGCGGCGGGCGCGGATGTCTCGGAAACCCGTGTGCGGATCGACCGGGCCCTGCTGATGGAACTGGTGTCGAAGGTCCCGTCGGAGTTCACGCTCAATGCGAGGAATCCGCAGCGCACGGTGCGGGTGGGCGGCAACAACACCATCTTCGTGCCGATGTATGGCGCGCCCTATGTTCGCGATCTCGACAACAACAGGCGTTACGGCACGCTCGCCGACCTCAACAATTTCCACAAACTCGCCTACATGGCGCCGGCGCTGCATTCATCGAGTTCGGTCATTTGCGAGCCGATGGAAATCGCGGTACCGAAGCGTCACCTCCACATCATCCATTCCGCGCTTAAGCATTCCGACAAGCCGTTCATGGGCATCGTCACGTCCAAGGAGCGGGCGGAAGACACGATGGCGATGGCAGGCATCGTGTTCGGAGAGGATTACGTCCGCGACAATCCTGTCCTGGTGTCGATCACCAACTGCAATTCGCCGCTGGTGTGGGACGCCACCATGCTGGACGCGATGAAGGTCTATGCGCGAAGCAACCAGCCGCTGATCCTCGCACCCTTTGCACTGTGCGGCGCCTCGACTTCGGCGTCCGCCGTGGGCGCTGTGGCACAGGTCAATGCGGAAGCGCTGGCGGGCGTCGCCTTCACGCAACTGCTGCGCCCAGGCTCGCCGCAGATCTACGGACAGTTCATGGTCACGGTGGACATGAAGACCGGTGCTCCGATGGGCGGCACGCCCGAGGCGGCGCAGATGATGTATCTGATGGGAGCGCTGGCACGGAAATACCGGCTGCCGTGGCGCACCTCCGGCTTCCATGTCGGGTCGAAGCTCAACGACGCCCAGGCTGGTTACGAGGCGAACATGCTGATGCATGCCGCCATCCTCGCCGGCGCCAACTACATCTGGCACTCCGCCGGATGGCTCGAGGCCGGCCTGACCTGCGGCTATTCGAAATTCGCCACCGACTGCGAACAGCTCATCGGCTGGTACAAATATGCCGGCGGCCTGCCGTTCGACGATTTCAAGGAAGCCATGGCGGCAATCCGCGAGGTGGGACCGCAGGGCCATTTCCTCGGTACCCAGCACACGCTGGAACATTTCGAATCCGCCTTCTTCATGCCCTCGATCATGGACTTCAATTCGTTCGAACAGTGGAAGGCAGAAGGGGCGAAGGACCACGACACGCGCGGCCGCGAGAAGGCGCGCAACATGCTGGCGGATTACGAGGAGCCGAAGCTCGACGAAGGCATCGCCGATGGCCTGATGGATTT
>NZ_RZRR01000080.1:0-10526 GCF_003998555.1 Mesorhizobium sp. M7A.F.Ca.CA.002.09.1.1
CCCATTCGACATAGTCGGCGAAACCGAAATCGGGCGAGAAGCAGAATTCGAGCAGGCCCGAGCGCTGGTTGTCGGTGTCACGCCAAATGTCGCCGCGCCAGCTCTGCAAGCCGTTCGGGTGGCTTTCGGTGAAAGGCGAATTGGCGAACAAGGCCGTCGACAGCGGCTGCAGCTTCAACGACACCTGCATCTTGCGGCGCATGTCGGCCTCGCTCTCGAAGTCGAGATTCACCTGGATCGTGCAGGTGCGGTACATCATGTCGAGGCCCTTGGTGCCGACCTTGGGCATGTAGCGCGTCATGATCTCGTAGCGCGATTTCGGCATTTTCGGCGTCTCGGCAAGCGACCATTTCGGGCTGCCGCCGAGGCCGAGGAAGCGGATGCCCATCGGCTCGGCGATCTCGCGCACCTGCGCCAGATGGGCGTTGCCCTCGCGGCAGGTCTGGTGGATCGTCTCCAGCGGTGCGCCGGAAAGCTCGAACTGGCCGCCGGGTTCCAGCGAAATCGCCCCCTGGCCGGTCGGTTCGACCAGGCCGATGATGCGGCCGTCATCGACGATCGGGTCCCAGCCGAGCTTTTCCTGCATGCCTTCGAGGATGGCGCGGATGCCGCGCTCGCCGCCATAGGGGACCGGTGCATTGCCGTCGACATAGAAGGGGAATTTCTCGTGCTCGGTGCCGATGCGCCATTTGTCGCGCGGCTTGTTGCCTTCGGCCAGGTGCTCGACGAGTTCGTCGACACCTTCGATCGGGCGGAAATCGGTCGTATCGCGCGCCATGATGGTACCCTCAGAGGCGGCCGGATGACCGCCGGCGGTAAATGGACGAAATGTCAGCAGACGATCAAGCGAAAAATCCTGAGCCACAGGTCAACAGGAATTGAACGTTGCTGGAACTCTGCGTCCCTTGCAAGGGATGACGTCTCACCAGTCTCCGACCGTTGCCTGCATCACCGCGAATGCGGCCACCGCCGCCGTATCGGCGCGCAGGATACGCGGGCCGAGCGGAATGGCGGTGACGAAGGGCAGGGCGCGCAGCATCTTGCGCTCGTCGTCGGAAAAGCCACCCTCCGGCCCGACCAGCAGCCCAAGCTTCTTTTCCTTGACCGCCTGCAGCGCGGCCAGCGGATTGTTGGTCGAAGCATCCTCGTCGCAGAAGATCAGCCGTCGCTCTGTGTCCCAGCCGGTCAACAGGCGGTCGAATTTTTCGGCTTCGCGCACCTGAGGCACCGCCAGGATGCCGCATTGCTCGGCGGCTTCGACGACATTGGCGCGCAGGCGATCGATCGACGGCTTGGCCACTTGCGTGTGCTGGGTAATGACCGGCTGCAGGATGCCGGCGCCCATCTCGACCGCCTTCTGCACGAGATAATCGAGCCGGCCCTGCTTCAGCGGCGCAAAGCAGTAGACGAGATCGGGCAGAGGCGGCTGCGGCCGCTGCAGCGCCGACACCTTCAGCCGCACCGCCCTTTTCGTCTTCGCCGATATGGCCGCCGACCACTCGCCGTCGCGGCCATTGAACACCAGGATTTCGGCGCCTTCGCCAAGCCGCAGCACATGCAGGAGATAGTGGCTCTGCTGTTGGCCGGCCTCGAATTCGATGTCCGGCGCGAGATCGTCGGTCACGAACAGACGTTGCATTTTGTAATTGGCGCGCATCGCCGAGGAATGAGCGAGCCGGCCGCCGGCGTCAAGCCTCGGCGGTCGGATGCCACACCGGCCGAAAGCCGTGCCGCAGCACGCAGAGCGTCGTGGCCGGCGTCAGTAGCGAGAGTGTCTTGCTTTTGAGCATGTCGAAATCGTTGGGGTGCTCATATCCCGCAAAGGACCAGCGCAGTGCCTTGCCGCTACGCAGGGCATAAACAGTGCCGCCATCCGCAACCACGACGCCGTCCGGCAGGCCGGCAAGGTCTTCAACCGCAATCACCGGCGGCTTGCCGCCTGACGCCAGCCGCTCCTTGTGCAGCCGCTTGTCGACCATCGGCGCGCGCGGTTCGGCGATGCCGAAGGCTTCGCCGAAGCGGCCGACGAAATCCCTGGCCCGTTCGCGCTGGCAAAAGAAGCAGGGGCGATGCCCGGCCGCCAGTGCGGTCACCTCGTCGAGGAAGAACAGCTCGGTCCAGCCCGCTTTACCGCCCTTCCTGTTGCGGCCCATCGGTTCGCGCCGCACATTTCGGAATTGGCAGACGCAGATGATCCAGGCTTGAAGCGCCCAGCGCTTTTTCTTGAGCGTCTTCGTCTCGGGGTCGTGGATGATGCCGCGATTGCCGGTGAACATGCCGCGATCGGGCACGGCATGGATGGCGCCGAACGGATCGACCCGGTTCTGCAGTGGCATAGTTTTCTCTCCGGACACGCATCTTGGCTGCAATGCGAGCGGCATGATATCGCTCGTCGCAGCTTTTTCATGTCAGCAGGGTTTTGCGATGCGGGTGCTGGTGGTCCAGAACTACGACAATACCGGCCTCGGCCAGGTCGGCGCAGCACTTGCGGGAGCGGGCGCCGATCTCGACCTGCGTCTCCCTTACAGGGGCGATCCCCTGCCGGATGACGCGGCCGGGCATGATGCCATGGTGGTGCTCGGCGGGGGCCAGAATGCGCTGGCCGACGATGAGTATCCCTATTTCCCGGCACTGCTCGAACTGACCCGCGACTTTGCCGACAAGGATCGCGCCGTGCTCGGCATCTGCCTGGGCAGCCAGCTCGTCGCTCGTGCCTTTGGTGGCGAGAACCGTATCGGCGGCGCCAATGAGTTCGGTTGGCACGGCGTGTCGCTGACGCCTGACGCCAAGGCCGATCCGGTTCTGGGCGCTCTACCGGCAAAGTTCCCGATCTTCCAATGGCACGACGACACCTTCGTGTTGCCCGAAAACGCCGTACGGCTTGCCGGCAACGAGGTCGCCGAGAACCAGGCGTTTCGCGTCGGCCGAGCCGTGTACGGTTTCCAGTTTCATTTCGAGGCCGACCGGCCGATGGTCAAGGACTGGAGCGCGTCCTTTGCCCCGACCATCGCTGCGCGCCATCCCGACTGGGCCGGCAAGCTCGATGGCGAAATGGCCCGCAACGGGCCCGATGCGGATGCCGCTGGCCTCGCCATTGCCCGGGCCTGGGTAGCGACCATCTGAGCGTTGGTCTCTCCGTACCCTCCAGCGTGACATAATTGGCACGCGGCGGTGAAACCGCCTGGGGAAAACGGTTTCATTCTTGGCTTGTGTCCGCCCGCCATCCTAGAAGGCGCGCGCTCTGCATCTTCTGTGCAACGGCTATGAACCTTTTGTGTGACCCGCGCGACACACCGTTGATACAGAACATGCCTAGAAGCGCAAAATCGTCGAAACTTTGAAGCGAATTCTCCGTTTCAACGCATTGGTAACCGCCTGGTGCACAGATGCAGAAAGCTCAACAAGAGATGACCTCCGTGAAAGCAGCGCTTCTGTCCTTTGCCATGTTGTCCGCCATCGTGCTGTGCGGTCTCGGCATCTATGCCGCCGACGCAGCCAACAACCACAACGCCGTCGACGGTTACGGCGTCACCGCCTCGCTGCGCTAAAGCGGGAAGCGTCTTTCGCGTCCTCCGACGCGCGGCGCTCAAGCTTCCTTAATCGTCATTGTCAGGATGCGTTTGTCCGCGCCGTCGATGACGAGCGCGCTCAGCATGCCTGATTGCCAGGCAAGCGTGTCGACATTGACGCGGTTTGCCATCACTTCCGCCTCCGGCACCGGCGTGTGGCCGTGCACCACGATCTTCGGATAGAGGTCGGGGTGGTTGTGGAAGACGTCGCGGATCCAGATCAGATCCTGCGGGTTTTGCTTCTCCAGAGGAATGCCCGGCCTGATGCCGGCATGGCAGAAGAAGAAGTCCCCGAAAGTCACGGAAAACGGCAGCGATCGCAGGAAGTCGATGTGGCTTTGCGGCACGGCCTCGACCAGTGCCTGATGTCCTCTGCGCACGGCCGATTCGGCCTTGCCGAACCACACGCTTGTGCCTTCACTGATCGTTACGCCGTAAGACTGTGCCGTCTGGATGCCGCCGAACCGGATGAAAAGCCCTTCCGGGTCAGGGGTCTTGAGAAAATCGAGAAAGCCGATGTCGTGGTTGCCGGCCAGCATCAGGTGACGAGGGTCTCGCTCTTGCGCTTCGATCAGGAAATCGATGACGCCCTTCGAGTCCGGCCCGCGGTCGACATAGTCGCCAAGATGGATGACGCGCCAGTCGGCAGGCGCCTCCTGCTCGATCTCGGCCCTGATGCGCAGATGCATGGCGGCCAGCAGGTCGAGCCGGCCGTGGACGTCGCCGATCGCATAGAGACGGATGCCGTCCGGCCCATGCGCGTCGAGAAAATGGATGCCGGATTCTGCCAACTTTTCGGTGTCTCCGTGGTCAGGCGGTCACGGGACCTGGCGCCGGAGCTGGTCCTTGCCCATGTCGGTGACAAGACGCTTTCCGCACAGCGCCAGCGTGATGTCCATCTCCTTGCGGATGATTTCCAACGCCTTGGTAACCCCTTCCTTGCCAAGCGCCCCCAGGCCGTAAAGAAACGGCCGGCCGATATAGGTTCCCTTGGCACCGAGGCAAAGCGCCTTCAGGACATCCTGGCCGGAGCGGATGCCGCCATCCATATGCACTTCGATCGTGTCGCCGACCGCGTCGGCAATCTCTTCCAGCACGCCGATCGACGACGACGCACCATCGAGCTGGCGCCCGCCATGGTTGGAAACGATGATCGCGTCGGCGCCGGTCTTGGCCGCCATCAGCGCGTCCTCCTTGTCGAGAATGCCCTTGAGGATCAGCTTGCCGCCCCAGCGCTCCTTGATCCAGGCGACGTCCTTCCACGACAGATGCAGGTCGAACTGCTCCGTCGTCCACGATGCCAGCGAGGCCATGTTGCCGACGCCCTTGGCGTGGCCGACAATGTTGCGGAAGGTCCGCCGCTTGGTGCCGGCCATGGCGGCGCACCAGCGCGGGCGGATGGCCATGTCGACGATGTTGGTCAGCGTCAGCTTGGGTGGCGCCGAAAGCCCGTTGCGGATGTCCTTGTGACGCTGACCGAGAATCTGCAGGTCGAGCGTCAGCACGAGCGCCGAGCATTTCGCCGCCTTTGCCCTGTCGATCAGGTTGAGCACGAAATCCTTGTCACGCAGCACATAGAGCTGAAACCAGAACGGCTTCGTGGTAACCGAGGCGACATCCTCGATCGAGCAGATGCTCATCGTCGACAAGGTAAACGGCACGCCGAATTCCTCCGCCGCCTGCGCCGCCAGCATCTCGCCATTGGCGTGCTGCATGCCGGTCATGCCGGTTGGCGCCAATGCCACCGGCATAGACACTTTTTCGCCGATCATCGTCGATGCCAGCGAACGGTTGTCCATGTCGACGAGGACGCGCTGGCGGAACTTGATCTTCTGGAAATCCTCCTCGTTGGCCCGATACGTGCTTTCGGTCCACGAACCGGAATCGGCATAGTCGAAGAACATCTTCGGCACACGCCGGCGTGCGAGGTCCTTGAGGTCGGCGATGGTCAGGATCTGGCTCATGGGCTTCCCGTTTCGATAGCTAGGAGCGTTTGCGTGCTGGTTCTGTATCGGTGGCGTCAACGCGCTGTTTCAACCTCAGCCGCGAGACGCGCTGCCAGTCGCCGCTGCGCTCGGCCTCCGCCATCGACCGTTCGACATAGGTGATGTGGTCCATCGC
This sequence comes from Mesorhizobium sp. M7A.F.Ca.CA.002.09.1.1, assembly GCF_003998555.1. NCBI lineage: Bacteria > Pseudomonadati > Pseudomonadota > Alphaproteobacteria > Hyphomicrobiales > Phyllobacteriaceae > Mesorhizobium > Mesorhizobium sp. M7A.F.Ca.CA.002.09.1.1. Next base: position 5,691 of record NZ_RZRR01000080.1, read on the forward strand.
CGCCTGGCGGGCGGTGGCCGGGTCGCCGGCCTTCACCGCCGCATGGATCGCCCGGTGCTGCGCGAGCAGGGCGTCGCGCGCGCCGGGTACGGTGAACACCAGCAGCCGGTTCTGGAACACGCCCTCCGACAGCAGCCGATAACAGGAGCGCAGCGTGTGCAAAAGGATGATGTTGTGTGCGCATTCGCAGATCGCGTGGTGGAACTCGACGTCGATCTCGGCCTCGTCGTCGAAGTCGCCGGTCCGGTGCGCATCGTCCATGCGTGCCATGATCTTGTCGAGCAGCGCCATGTCGTCTGGGGTGGCGCGCCGTGCCGCATATTCAGCCGCAACCCCTTCGATCTCGCGGCGGTATTCCAGATAGTCGGTCACTGCCTTGCGGTGCATCGAGATCAGGTCCGTCACCGGTTTGGTGAAGAGCTGGCCGATGACATCGGCGACATGCGTGCCGCCGCCGGGCCTTGTCGTCAAAAGGCCGCGTCCTTCCAGTGCCTTCAGGGCGTCACGCAGGATCGGCCGCGATACGTCGAACTGGCGTGCAAGCTCGCGCTCGCCCGGCAGCCGGTCGCCGGTGCGCAGCACGCCTTCGAGGATGAGGCTCTCGATCTGCTGCACCACCTCGTCGGCGGTGCGCGAATGCTCGATCCTGGAAAAAATGTCGCTCAACAGAATGCCTGGAAGGTGAACCGGTGCCGCAGAATAGAGCCTGCCTCGCCAACTGGTCAAATTATTTATCCAATTGACAAAAAGCAGGCCGATTTCCCGCCCGATCCCGTGATCTTCGGCTAACTTTGCCGTTTGCGTCGTCAGGCCATTGGCACTAGAGGGACGCGAGTGCAAGCGGGTTCAAGGAAACCCCCGGGGAACAAGCCGTGTCAGACGACCCGTCCGATCTCGAATTCCAGCCGCGCGCCAAGGGCAGCGTCATGGGCTTTCCCGCGCATGAGGGCCGGCCCGGCGCACTCGGCGAGGTTCATGCCCGGCCGCATCCGCTGATCGAAAAGCCACGCGTCCTGATGCAACTCGCCTTCATGACGGAGGGCGGCTCCGGCGTCGACCACGCGGTGCTTTCCGAACTGTCGCGGCGCCTCGGCATCGCCGCGCCCGACCGCCAGGCCCGCCACCATGCCATGAAATGGGGCAAGGGCTCGCTGCGCTGGGAGCGGCACACCGAATTCTCGACCTATTTGTGGGAAGGGCCGCTTTCCGAAAGCGGCAGGACGCAGGAGGACTCACCCTTCGGCAACGGGTTTTCCCCGCCGGGAACCTGCATCTCCGGCATCAGGCTCGAAATCCGCAAATGGACGCAAGCAAGCGAGCAACTGATAGCCGGTTTCGATCCGACCAGCCTGTGCTACTCGCTGGTCGAGCGCGGAAACGCCGCCATCGTCACCGATTTTCGCCAGGATGGCGATGGCCTGACGCGCATGCTGCTGCTCGATCGCGGCTTGACCCCGGCGCGCACCGGCGCGTTGTCACAGCGGCTTATCGACATCGAGACCTATCGGACGCTGGCCATGCTCGGCCTGCCGCTGGCGTTGACCTTGTCCGGCCGCGCCCGCCGCATCGAAGACCGGCTGGCGCAGACCACGCTGGAAATGAAGGTCGCCGGGACACGGGACAGCCAGACCTTGCTGGCCGATCTGACCGAACTTGCGGCGGAGCTGGAGGCGGACGCGGCGTCGAGCCTTTACCGTTTCGGCGCCAGCCGCGCCTATGACGGCATCGTCGGCGAACGGCTGGACGCACTCGAGGAAGAGGCTGTGCCCGGCTATGACACATGGCGCGGGTTCCTGCAGCGCCGTGTGGCGCCCGCAATGCGCACCTGCCGCTCGGTCGAGGAGCGGCAGGAAAATCTATCGCGAAAACTGACCCGCGCCACGACGCTGCTGCGCACCTGGGTCGATGTCGAGGTCGAGAAGCAGAACCGCGACCTGCTTGCCTCGATGAACAACCGGGCCCGCCTGCAATTGCGCCTGCAGCAGACCGTCGAGGGGCTCTCGGTCGCCGCCGTCTCCTATTATGTGGTCGGCCTTGTCGGCTATGTCGCCAAGGGCGCCTCGATCTTCGGCCATGCCTTCGCGCCGGAGATCATTACCGCTGCTTCGGTGCCTGTCGCCATCCTGCTGGTCTGGTGGGGCGTGCGCCGCGTGCGCCGGATGCACTCCGAACCCGGCAAGCCGCCCGGCGAATAGCAGCGGCAGATTGCCGCTGCGTAAGCCTGTCTCCGCCTTGAAGTTGGATTCGCCGCCATTACAGGATTTGCACCCAACGCGCTTCACTGGTAAAAGATTTTGACCAGTCAAGCGAAATGAGGCTGCTGATGTCCGGCCTGGCCATGCCGAAACCAGACGATGCCACGATGCGCCGGCGCGACGAGATCGTCGCCGACATGCGCATCATCGTGCCGGGTGAGGGCGTCGTCGACGCCGCCAATTCCATGCGCGCCTTCGAGAGCGACGGCTTGACCGCCTATCGGCAGCTGCCGCTGGTCGTCGTGCTGCCGCAAACGGTGGCGCAGGTTTCGCGCGTGCTGAAATACTGCAACGACCGCAACATCCGCGTCGTGCCGCGCGGCTCCGGCACCTCGCTGTCGGGCGGGGCGCTGCCGCTCGAGGACGCGGTGCTGCTGGTCATGAGCCGTTTCAACCGTATCCTCGGGATCGATTTTCCCAATCGCGTCGTCGTTGCCCAGCCGGGCGTCACCAATCTCGGCATCACCACCGCCGTCGAGCAGGAGGGCTTTTACTACGCCCCCGATCCATCCTCCCAGATCGCCTGCTCGATCGGCGGCAATGTCGCGGAGAATTCCGGCGGCGTGCACTGCCTGAAATACGGCCTCACAGCCAACAATGTGCTCGGCATCGAGATGGTGCTGATGAATGGCGAGGTGGTGCGGCTGGGCGGCAGTCACCTCGATGCGGAAGGCTACGACCTGCTCGGCGTCATGACCGGGTCCGAAGGGCTGCTCGGCGTCGTCACCGAGGTCACCGTGCGCATCCTGAAGAAGCCGGAGACGGCACGTGCACTGCTGATCGGCTTCCCGACCAGCGAGCAGGGCGGCCAGTGCGTTGCCGACATCATCGGCGCCGGCATCATCCCGGGCGGCATGGAGATGATGGACCGGCCGGCGATCCATGCGGCGGAAGATTTCGTTCATGCCGGCTATCCCCTCGATGTCGAGGCGCTGCTGATCGTCGAGCTCGACGGGCCGGGCGTCGAGGTCGATCATCTGATCGGGCTGGTCGAGGCGATCGCCTACAAGAACGGCTCGACCACCTGCCGCATTTCGCAGTCCGAACAGGAACGGCTGAGCTTCTGGGCCGGCCGCAAGGCGGCGTTTCCGGCCGTCGGCCGCATCTCGCCCGACTACTACTGCATGGACGGCACCATCCCGCGCAAGGAGCTGCCGCGCGTGCTCGCCGGCATGCGCGAGCTGTCGGAAAAATACGGTCTCGGCGTCGCCAATGTCTTTCATGCCGGTGACGGCAATCTGCATCCGCTGATCCTCTACGACGCCAACGTACCGGGCGAACTCGACAAGGCCGAAAGTTTCGGCGCCGATATATTGCGGCTCTGCGTCAAGGTCGGCGGCGTCTTGACCGGCGAACACGGTGTGGGCGTGGAAAAACGCGACCTGATGCCGGAAATGTTCACCCAGATCGATCTCGACCAGCAGATGCGCGTCAAATGTGCCTTCGATCCCAACCATCTGCTCAACCCGGGAAAAGTATTTCCGCAGCTGCGGCGATGCGCCGAGCTTGGGCGGATGCATGTGCACCGCGGGCAGGTGGCGTTTCCGGACATTCCGAGGTTTTGAGGGTGATGACGGCGCGTGAACACCCCCCTCTGTCCTGCCGGACATCTCCCCCTCAAGGGGGGAGATTGGCAGCTTGCGCGCCTCGCCCTTCCGTCATCATTGAAGATTGGCGAAGCCATATGCGACATCTGATCTCCCCCCTTGAGGGGGAGATGTCCGGCAGGACAGAGGGGGGCGCCAGGGAACTCGGCATATCCGAACTCGCATCTGGCGCGGTCTCTTCATGACCACCTTCACCCCGACCACCCCATCCGAAGTCCTCTCCACCATAGCCTGGGCCGTGGCGGAAGAGGCGCCGCTCGAACTCCTTGGCCATGGCTCCAAGCGTGGCATCGGCCGGCCGCTGCAAACCGAACACACGCTCGACCTGTCGAAATTATCTGACGTCACGCTCTATGAACCGGCTGAACTGGTGCTGTCGGCCAAGGCAGGCACACCGTTGGCCGAGATCGAAAAACTGCTGGCGGAAAACGGCCAGCAGCTCGCTTTCGAGCCGATGGATTACGGCCCGCTGCTTGGTGGCGAACCGGGCAAAGGTACGATCGGCGGTGTGCTCGGCGCTAACCTCTCCGGTCCGCGCCGGCTCAAGGCGGGGGCCGCGCGCGACCATGTCCTGGGCATCAATGTGGTGTCCGGTCGTGGCGAGGCCTTCAAGTCGGGCGGTCGCGTGGTCAAGAACGTCACCGGCTATGACATGTCGAAGCTGATGGCCAACAGCTGGGGCACGCTGGCCGTCTTCACCGACGTCACCTTCAAGGTGCTGCCGGCAGCCGAGACCGAAGTCACGCTCGCCATCCGTAGCATGATAGAAGATGAAGAGGAAGAAGAAATGGAAAGGGAGAGGGGAGAGAGGGAGGAAGGGGAGAGGGAAGAAAAAAGGAAGGAGAGGAGAGAAGAGAGAGGAGAAAGAGGAAGGAGAGGAAGAGAGGAGGAAAAGAGGAGGAGAGGAGAGGGGGGAGGAACGGAGGGAGAAGAAAGAAGAGAAGAGAGGAAAAAGAGGAGAGGAAAGGAAGGAC
>NZ_RZRR01000811.1:0-2568 GCF_003998555.1 Mesorhizobium sp. M7A.F.Ca.CA.002.09.1.1
GTGCGATCCAGCGCGCCAGCTGGCCGGCGAGCATCGGCAGGATCAGCAGCGGACCTGAGAGGCAGATCATCAATTGCCCGGCCTTGATCTCGTTCATCCCTTCGATGCCGATGAAACGGATCGGCAACAGGACGAGCAGGACGACGAAGGCGTAAGCGGGTGCCGCAGCCAGGAACTGGACGCCGACGAAGCGGGGGTAGGCAAACAGCGTGAGATCGAGCATCGGCCGTTGTGCTTGCCGCTCGACAACGACGAAGGCGACAAAACAGATGATAGAAGCGGCCAGAAGCGTGACGACGAGGGGATCAGCCCAGCCGCTCTGCGGCGCCTGGAGCACGCCATAGGTCAGCGACGCCAGCGCGATCGTGAAGGTGCCGGCTCCCGCCCAGTCGAGGCCCGTCGCATCCGGGTCGCGCGATTCCCTGATGGTGCGCAGGCCGAGCATGGCGGCGGCAATCGCGAGTGCCGCAACCAGAAGAAAGATCGACCGCCAGCCGAATGCGGAGATAAGCAGGCCCGACGCGATCGGGCCGAAGGCGAGGCCGATGCCGAAACTGGTGCCGAGGAAGCTGAAGGCGCGCAGCCGCAATGGCCCTTCGAATTCCTGGGCGAGTGCCGAGGCGCCGCCAGCGAAGGCGGCCGCACTGCCGATCCCCTGCACGGCCCGGAAGATGTCGAACCAGATGATGTCCGGCGCCAGCATCGCGCCCAGTGATGCCAGGATATAGAGGGAGAGGCCGACGAGGAAGAGGCGCTTGCGGCCGTGGTTGTCGGCCAGGGCGCCCGACGCCATCAGGGTGGCGCCGAAGGTCAGCATGAAGGCGTTGGTCACCCAGTTGAGCTCGATGGGACTGCCGCCGAGATCGGCCGCGATGCGCGACAGAGCGACGGCCGGACCGGTGAAGGTCAATGGCATCGTCATCGCGGCAAGGCACACGGACAAGAGCACGAGCCATCTCTCGGCAGAGCCGGTTGTGGTCCTGGAAGTCATGGATTTTCCTATCTGAAACAGCACTCGCCGGTGGGCCGCGCGATTGCGGAGCCGGTCGTGATGACAAGATAGGTCGTCGGCATTTCAGGAAGAATAGTGTTATATCTCCTGGTATATCGGACTGAAACGCTCGAATGGAATGACACGATGGATCGTCTCAACGGGCTCCTGGCCTTTGCCCGCACCGCCGAATTCGGCAATTTCGTCGCTGCCGGACGGGCGCTTGGCATCTCGGCTTCCGCTGTCGGCAAAAGTGTCGCCCGGCTCGAGCAGGAACTCGGCGTGCGGCTCCTGCAGCGCAGCACGCGGCGCATTGGCCTGACGGAAGAGGGCAAGCTGTTCAACGAGCGGGTGCGCCGCATCCTCGACGACATCGACGATGCCGAGGCGATGCTGTCGCGGACACGGGAAACACCGCGTGGGCGGCTGCGCATATCCACCCCGATCGTCACCTATCATCTGTTGCTGCCGGTGTTGTCGGAGTTCATGGCCCGCTATCCCGAGATCGAACTCGACATCGATTTCAACGACCGGATCGTCGACGTCATCGACGAGGGCATCGATGTCGCGATCCGCAGCGGCGAGCTGCCTGATTCGCGCCTCGTGTCGAGACCCGTTGCGCCCTTCCGCATGCTGCTGTGCGCGGCGCCCTCCTACCTCGAGCGCCATGGCACACCCGGCGAGCCGGCGGATCTCATCAGGCATTTCGGCATAAACTTCCGCTTCCTCAACAGCGGCAGGCTGCTGGAGTGGCCGTTCATAACCGGAAGCGCTGAACCGCAGATCCGCTCGATGCTGACCTGCAACAACATGGAAGCATTGAAGGGCGCCACGATCGCCGGCCTCGGCATCGCCTGCATGCCGGATTTCCTGGTGCGTGAGGCGCTGCACGAAGACAGGCTGCGTACCGTTCTCGACGGTCATGTCGACGGCCGTGGCCAGTTCCGGATGCTGTGGCCTTCCAACCGCCATTTGTCGCCGAAGGTGCGCGTGTTCGTCGATTTCCTTCCCGATCGCCTTGCGGCGCGCTAGGCGTTCATCGCATAATATGACAGTGATAGTCATGTTTGTGTGGAAGCGCTTGAGCGGCTGTGGCATGCCGCTGACCGCGGGGGCGCTGCGGCGCTTGCCCCGAACTGTTGCATAGGACTTGAATGATGGACCAATTGAGCGCGCAAACCCGGATCAGCGACGCGGCGATCAGGTCGGTGATGGACCGGCTGCGCGCCGAGCACAGCGAATTCGAGATCGACACCGGCGTCGCCGACCAATGGGAGCTTCGCCTCTATTATGGTTCGTTGAGCGCCACGCTCGATGATGAAAGCGTACTGATCCGCGTCGCGGCGTCCGACGAAACCTGCCTGTCCTACATGAAGATGACGGTTGCCGGCCATGTCGCCGAACATCTCGGCACGACCAGGGGCATTCATTGGCAAGGCGACGGCGTTGACGCCGGCACGCCGGTCTTCTTCCGCGAGATCACGGTGATGTCGTCGACGCGGATTTCGGCGCATATGCAGCGTCTGCGCTTCGCCGGCAAGGATCTCGGCCGGTTCAGCCATGGCGGCCTGCACATG
>NZ_RZRR01000812.1:0-2567 GCF_003998555.1 Mesorhizobium sp. M7A.F.Ca.CA.002.09.1.1
CGGGATGGTCGTTGAGCATGACGCCGCCGCCGCCATTGACCTGCAGGTCCACGAAGCCCGGCACCAGCAGGCCGTCACCGGCGTCGACGAGGGCGATGTCCGAGGGGACGGCGCCCGTGGGCAAAATGGCCTCGACGAGACCGTCGCGCACGACCAGCGCGTGGCCTTCATGCCAATCGTCGCCGTCGAAAATCCGGGCGCCAGTCAGGGCAAAGCGATTGCTCATACGGTCTCCGTCACCTTGCGAAGATTGCGCGGCGTGTCCGGGTCGAGACCGCGATGGCGGGCAAACGCCTCGACGAACATGTAGAAGGAGACGATCAGCGTCAGCGGATCGGTCAGTGGATGGCCTGTGGCGACATGCGGCAGGCGCACGGCGCGTTGGGCAAGTGCCGAGGTGACGAACACCGGCGCGCCCTTGGCCGCCAGGCTGTCGGCGGCCTCGGCAATCGACGGTTCGGACGCGTCGCGCGCGGCCAGCGCCAGCACCGGAAAATCAGGGCCGACCAGCGCCAGCGGGCCGTGCATGACCTCGGCGGCGCTGTAGGCTTCCGCATGCATGCCGCAGGTCTCCTTGAATTTCAGCGCAGCCTCATTGGCCATCGCCGCCGACGGTCCGCGGCCGAGGATGAACAACGACTTCTGCTTCTCGATCGTCTCAGAGATCACGCTCATCCAGTCGCAGGCGATCGCCTTGCCGAAATGCTCCGGCAGGCGGGCAAGCGCCGCCAGCAGCGCATCGTCGCCGGTGGCATGCGCCATCAGAGCGAGGCCGGCGACGGCCGAATTGATGAAGGTCTTGGTCGCCGCGACGCTGCGCTCGGGGCCGGCCAGGATGTCGATCGCATAGTCCGAGGCACGCGCCAGCGGCGAATCGGCGGTGTTGGTGATGGCGACGGTCAGCGCGCCTCCCGCCCGCGCGGTTTCGGCCATGGCGACGATGTCGGGGCTCTTGCCCGACTGCGAGATCGCCAGACAGGCCGAGCCGGCGAGCCTGAGCTTGCGGCCATAGATCGAGGCGATCGACGGCCCGACCGATGCGACGGCCAGGCCCGCGGTCAGCTCGACGGCGTATTTCATGAAGGTGGCGGCATGGTCGGACGAGCCGCGCGCCACGGTGACGACGAACTGCGGGTCGCGTTCACGGATGCCGCGCCCGGCTTCGGTCAGCACGGCGCCGGAGCCGTCGAGCAGGCGGGCGACGGCCTGCGGGACCTCCTCGATCTCGCGCCGCATATGGGTCATCTCTGTCGACATGGTCGGCTCTGTCGTGCTCATGGTCGGCCCTCTTCGCTCGGCCCTGTCAGCCGCAGTTCGGCGACGAAATCATAGGCGTCGCCCCGGTAGATAGAGCGGGTGAATTCGATCACCTTGCCGCTCGCCAGATAGGAAATGCGTTCGATGTGCAGGCCGGCAATGCCTGGCGGCACCTCGAGCAGGCGCGCGTCGCTGTCGCCGAGATTGGCGGCGGAAATGCGCTGCACCGCCCGCACCGGCCGATTGCCGGTCAATTCCAGCGCGGCATAGAGCGAGGAGCCTATGTCGGCCGGGTCGGGCAACACGCTGGCCGACAGCGAGGCCCGCTCGATCGCCAGCGGCGTGTCGTTGGCAATGCGCAGGCGCGCCACGCGCGCCACCAGTTCGTTCGACGACAGGCCGAGCACCATCATTTCGTCGGGCGAAGGTGCGTAAAGGCCGCGGTCGAGCCATGCCGAACGCACCACCATGCCGCGCCGCGCCATGTCCTCGGTAAACGAGGTCAGCCGCGACAGCGACTGTTCGACACGCTCCATGCGCGGCGCCACGAAGGTGCCGGAGCCGTGGCGCTGCACCAGGATGCCGCCCTTGACCAGGTCCTGCACCGCCTTGCGCACGGTGACCCGCGAAATATCGGCCTTGGTGGCGATGTCGCGCTCGGAGGGCAGCGCGTCGCCCGGCCCGATCAGGCCGCGGTTGACCGCGTCCTCGATGCTCTTGCGCAGCTGCAGATAAAGCGGCGCGCCGCTTTGCGCCTGATGTTTCAGCGTGGCGAAGATCTGGTCGGCGGCCTCGCTCATCGAGTTGCCTTCGCGTGTCCGGCGAAAAGGCGAACCGCCATCTGCACCGCGCCGCCCAGCGCGTCGTCGAGCGGCGGCTTCAGCAGCGCCCGGTAGCGGGCAGACAGGCGCGGCGCGTAGAGCGGCGCCAGCCCGCCGAGGAGGCACAGCGGCGCGTCGTCGGCGAGATCGAGCGCGCCGAGCGAGGCTTCGACATCGGCAACCACCCTGTCGAGGATCCAGTTGGCGACGCTGTCGCCCTTCTCGGCGTGTTCGAACACCTTGGGTGCGAAGCCGCCGAAATCGCCGGGCTTGGCATTGGTGGTGAATTCGACGACATCCTCCGGGTTGTTGCGGAAGACGGCCAGCATGCTCTGCGTCAGCGGCGAGCCCGCGCGGACGCCGTCATAGGCAAGCAGTGTCTGTTCGAGCAGGTCGCGGCCGATACGGGCGCCGCTGCCCTGGTCGCCAACCTGGAAGCCCCAGCCGCCGATGGCGCGCGATTTGCCTTGTCTGCGCGCCATATAGGCG
>NZ_RZRR01000813.1:0-2564 GCF_003998555.1 Mesorhizobium sp. M7A.F.Ca.CA.002.09.1.1
TCCTCATAGTAGGACGGGCGGCCGAACGCTTCCCAGTCCTCGCCGCCATCGCCCGGATGCTGGACGGCGACGAAGGCGGTCTGGTCGTCGGGCGCAAACAGCGGACCGCACATTTCGGCGCCGATCGGCACGCGGAAGAACAGTTTCGAGGTCGCCCGCGCCACCCCTTCCGTGTCCACCGCCCACAGACCATCCGTGCGGCCGGTGGCTTTCGGGCCCTGGCCGTCGGTCGCGACCCAGAGACGCCCGGCCGAATCGACCGCGCAATTGTCGGGCATGCCGAACCAGCCATTGGCCGTCGTTGCCGTCGAGAAGGTGGCGCCGACATCGGCAACCGCCGGATCACCGCATTTCAGCAGCACTTCCCACTTGCCCTTGGCGGCGGTGAAATCACCGCCGTCCTCGGCGATCTCGATGATGTGGCCAAAGGCGTTTTCGGCGCGGGGGTTGGCGGCGTCTACCTGGTCGGCCTTGCGCTTCGAATTGTTGGTCAGCATGACATAGACCTTGCCGTTGATGGCATTGGGCTGGATGTCTTCGGGGCGGTCCATCTTGGTGGCACCGAGCAGGTCGGCGGCGCGGCGCGTCTCGATCAGCACGTCGGCCTGGCCAGTGAAACCGTTTTCAGCCGTCAGCGGTCCCTGGCCGAAGACGATCGGCAGCCATTCGACCGTGCCATCTTCGGCGAACCTGGCGACATGCAGCGTGCCATCATCGAGCAGGTCCCTGTTGGCGGCATGATCGTTCGGATCGAACGCGGCCTTGGTCACGAACTTGTAGACATAGTCGAAGCGCTCGTCGTCACCGAGATAGAAGACGACGCGGCCGTCCCTGGCGACAATCGATTCGGCGCCCTCATGCTTGAAGCGGCCCATGGCCGTGCGCTTCCTCGGCGTCGAGGTCGGGTCGTTGACATCGACCTCGACGATCCAGCCGAAGCGGTTGGCCTCATTGGGCTCCTTGGCGAGGTCGAAACGTTCGTAATGCGCCGCCCATTCATAGGCGCCTTCGGGAATGCCGAGACGCTTGTAGTTCGCGGCTTCCTTGTGGCCTTCCGGCAACTCGCCGGAGAAATAGCCATGGATGTTCTCCTCGGCCATCACATAGGTGCCCCAGGGCGTGACGCCGCCGGCGCAATTGTTGAACGTGCCGAACACCTTGGTGCCGGACGGATCGGCATTGGTCTTGACGCGGTCATGGCCGGCAACCGGACCGGCCAGCGCCATTTCGGTGTTGGAGGTGATGCGGCGATTGAGCTTGCCGTCGCGCACCACCTGCCATTTGCCTGATGTCTTGCGGATCTCGACGATGGTGCCGCCGTGAGCTGCCATCTCGACATCGACCTGCTCCTTCGAGAGGGGTGCGACTTCGGCCGACTTCTTGCCGTCCTTCTCGACGATTTTCACGATGCCCGGGAACATCAGATGCGGATTGGTGTATTCGTGGTTGACCACCAGCAGGCCATGTTCGGCCGAGCCGTCGATGGGGATGTAGCCGACATAATCGTTGTTGTAGCCGAACTGTTTCGCCTGGGCCTCGGCCGACTGTTTCGTCGGGTCGAAGTCGGGCGAATCGGCAAACAGCGGATCGCCCCAGCGCAGCAGTACATCGGCATCGTAACCCGGCGCGACGTGGTGCTTGTCGTCGATGCCGGCCTCGAGTTCGTCGAACGTGAAGGCCGAGCCTTCAGCGGCCCGGGCCTCGTCGGCGCTGATCAGCGCCAGCGGGCTGACGGTGGCGGCGATGGCCGAGACAGCCAGCGAACCCTTGAGGAAGCCGCGGCGCGAGAACCGCGCGGCGATGATCTCGCCCATGGTGCGGTTGTCGGAAGCGTTGATGGCCGGGCCGTCGTTTTCCTCGAGCAGGCTGGTGCGGAATCGGGTGTCGGGGGAGCGAAGGTCAGTCATGGCTTGCCTCTGGCTGTTGGATTGGCTGGAGCGTGGGTACCTGTTTGACCCCCTTATAATCGCCGGATCACATTTTCGTGACATCGGGAGACCTTTCAGACGCGACAGGCATTGCGCGCAGCGCTGGCTAAGCATTCCCGCAGACCGGAACTGCTCCAGAATCGCCGGTTCGAGATGAAAGGAGACCTTAGGCGGCATCTTGGCCGCGCATCCTGCGACGGCGGACGACATCAGTCGTTTGCAAAAAACAGATCAACGGGCAACTGCACCCTCGACAAGTCACCTCCGCCGCCCCCGGCGGAGGTGACTTGATGTTCGGCGTCTGCGGTCGTCAGGCATCGGGAAAGCCAGTCTCCCGTTTAGCGATGGCGGTCACGGCGCCGTTCATGCGAAGCTAATGTAGCATATACTTGGGACTTTAGTCCAACCTTGCGCTTGCAATGGTCCTGGTTGACAACCGCAACGGTCGGAGGTCGCTTCCGGGCGCCGCGTCTTTCGGCAATGTTGGTTGCACTGCAACGTTGGGGTGGGGCGCGCCGGGCTCAGTCGTCGGAGATCAGAATGCACAGATCGGTCACGACCCGTTGTTGCCGGCTGGCGCTCAAATCGGCAGCGGCGCTGGTGTTGACGATTGCGCCCTATCAAATTGTCCTGGAC
>NZ_RZRR01000814.1:0-2561 GCF_003998555.1 Mesorhizobium sp. M7A.F.Ca.CA.002.09.1.1
TGCTCGTAGTCGAGGATCGGATGCGTCAGCGCCGCTTCGTCGACCAAGGCAAAGGTGCAGCCATGGCCCGACACCATGACCCCTTCCACTCCATGACCGTCGACCGTATCGGCAACGGCGCTGAGCGCCCAATGGTGGAGCGCCGCCTCGTCGAGCACGCTGAAGCCGCCTTGGCGCATCCATTTCGGCTGTGTCCGGCGCTCGTCGATGATCCGCCCGTCCTGGCCGAAGACGAACAGCTTCGAATTGGTCTTGCCGAAATCGAGGACAGCCACCTTCACTGGATGGCTCCCGAGGCTATCCGCACCATGACGCCGGCGTCCTCCAGCATGCGCGCATCGGCGTCGGAGAGACCGTCGTCGGTGACCAGCGTGCCGATGCGGGAAAGCGGCAGCGCGACATTGCGCGCGTGGATCGACAGTTTGCGGCTGTCGGCCAGCACCACGATCTGGTCGGCGCAAAGGCTGAGATCGACGATCGAGCGTACCAGCAGCGGGTGCGATTCCATCACGCCTTCCTGGCCAAGGCCTTGCGCGCCGAGAAAGAACTTGGAGGCATAGAAGGGCACGGCCTGGCTGAGCGAATGGATGATGCCGGGTTCGCGATGCAGATCACCGCCCGCAACCGTCAGGCTGCAATGGCCGTGGTCGCTGAGATAGGCCGCCAGCGGCATCGAGTTGGTGTAGAGGCGGATGTTGCGCTCGGCGAGCTTGACGCCCAGATGGAAGCAGGTCGAGCCGCCATGCACGATGACGGCGTCGCCGTCGCGCACCATGGTCGCCGCGAGAGCGGCGATCTGCCGCTTGGCCTCGACCGCAAGGTCGCGGTTCTCGTCGTAGGGCCTGGCGTAGGCAACACCGGCCTGGGAAGCGCCGTCGAGCGCCGAGATGCCGCCATAGACCTTCCGCGCTTCGCCGGCCTCGTCGATCCTGTCGATATCGCGCCTGACCGTCGCGGCTGAAACGCCAAGCCGCTCCTGCAACTCGCGCACCGAAGCGAACGGACGATCCCGCAACAGTTCGACGATCTGACGCTGACGGCCGGAGTCGCTCAATTCTTTCCTCCCGGATGCCATTTTCCATGGCAATTGGCGTAACTTACTCAACATTAGTCGGATTGCAAGCGTGTTTGATGACAGTAGATCACTATTGACGTAGATCACTCGTTTCTGCGATATCAGCGCCAATTCGATCCCGGCAACGGGATTTCGCGCAGGACACGGCCGAGCCGTTGGAGGAAAAGCGCCATGGCGACCGAAGCTGACGCGCAGGAACTGGCGGCCTTGCGGGCGCTTTCGGCCAGCATAGGGCGGAGCCCGCATCTCACCCAGGCGGCAGGCGGCAACACCTCGCTGAAAGCCGGCGACACGCTGTGGATCAAGGCCTCCGGCACCTGGCTGAAAGACGCGCTCGTCGATGACATCATGGTGCCGGTGGCGATGGCGCCGCTGCTGAAAGCCGTCGAACAGCGCGATCGCGCCGCCGACCAGCCGCAGGGTTTCACCATTGCAGCGCTCAACCCGCGCGGCCTGCGGCCATCGATCGAGACCACGGTGCACGCTTTGATGCCGCAGCGCGTCGTTCTGCATGTCCATTGCGTCGACACCATCTCGCTTGCCGTGCAGGCCGATGGCGAGGCCGAGGTCGCCAAGCGGCTCGATGGCATCGAATGGGCCTATGTGCCCTATTTCCGGCCCGGCCTGCCGCTTGCACGCGGCATTGCCGAAAAACTGCGGCCTGGTGTCGACGTGCTGATCCTTGGCAATCACGGGCTGGTCGTCGCTGCCGAAACCGTCGCCGGGGCGGAGCTTCTGCTGCGCCGTATCAGGTCATTGCTGGCCCGGCCGGCGCGCGCGACCGCCGCACCCGACCTCGACGCCTTGGCCGCGCTTGCCGGCGACAGCGGCTACAGATTGCCGGCCGATGTCGAAGCGCATGCGGTTGCGCTCGACGCTGAGAGCCGCCGCATGGCGCAGGCCGGCAGCCTCTATCCGGACCACGTCATCTTCCTCGGCCAGGGCTCCGTCGTGGCGAAGCCAGGCGAGGCCGTGGCAGATGTCGTTGCACGACTGGGCACGTCGCCTGCGGCGATCCTGTTTCCCGGCGCAGGCGTGCTGATGCGCGGCGACGCCAGTGCCGGCGCCGATGCCATGCAACGCTGCCTCGCCGACGTGACGGCGCGCATCGATATCGCCGCGCGGCTGAACTATCTCACCGCTTCCGAGAATGACGAGCTGGTCAACTGGGACGCCGAGCAGTATCGCCAGAAGCTCAACGCGGCTGGCGGCTAGCATGGACATGATGCCACTTGTCATCGGCATCGACATTGGCACATCAGGTGCGCGCGCCGTCGCCATGCGCCCTGATTTTTCCATAGCCGGGCATTCGGCCGTTCCACTCGACAGGTTTGGCGGCGATGGCCGAGCCCCCACGGCGTGGTGGCAAGCGGTCAAGGCGGCGCTGACGGAGCTGCTTTCCGGCATCGACCGCACGGCGGTCCGCGCCATCGCCGTCGACGGCACCTCCGGCACGCTGCTGCCGGTCGACGCCGCCGGGCTGCCG
>NZ_RZRR01000815.1:0-2556 GCF_003998555.1 Mesorhizobium sp. M7A.F.Ca.CA.002.09.1.1
ACGTACATCTCTACCGCGAAGTGACCGAGCGCATCCGCGCGGCAGAAGTCGACGTCATCCTGAACCTGACCGCCGGCATGGGCGGCGACATGGTGTTCGGATCGCCGGAAGCGCCGCTGCCGCTCAACGAAAAAGGCACCGACATGGGCGGTGCCACCAACCGCATGGAACATGTGCGCCAATGCCTGCCGGAAATCTGCACACTCGACTGCGGCACCATGAATTTCGCCGAGGCCGACTATGTCATGACCAACACGCCCGGCATGCTGCGCGCCATGGGCGGCATGATGACGGCGCTCGGCGTCAAGCCGGAGATCGAGGCTTTCGACACCGGCCATCTGTGGTTCGCCAAGCAACTGGTCGAGGAAAAGGTGCTCAACCCGGATGCGCTGGTGCAGCTTTGCATGGGCGTGCCGTGGGGTGCGCCTGATGATCTCAACACCTTCATGGCCATGGTCAACAATGTGCCGTCGACCTGGAACTGGTCGGCCTTCGCCATCGGCCGCAACCAGATGGCTTATGCCGCGGCGGCGGTGCTGGCCGGCGGCAATGTCCGCGTCGGGCTGGAGGACAATCTGTGGCTCGACAAGGGCGTGCTGGCCACCAATGCACAGCTGGTCGAGCGCGCCGCCAGCATCGTCACCAATCTCGGCGCCAGAATCCTTGGACCGGAAGAGGTACGGCAGAAGCTCAACCTCACCAAGCGGGCGCCGATCGCGGCATAATTATTCGTCGGGAGGGTCGGCATGACTACCGTAAAATTCACCGCGATGAAGGATGGCGACCGGGACGACTACGAGTTCCTGACCGCGCATGAAATCGACTATGCGGCCAGGAC
The DNA here is from genome assembly GCF_003998555.1 of Mesorhizobium sp. M7A.F.Ca.CA.002.09.1.1. Lineage (NCBI taxonomy): Bacteria > Pseudomonadati > Pseudomonadota > Alphaproteobacteria > Hyphomicrobiales > Phyllobacteriaceae > Mesorhizobium > Mesorhizobium sp. M7A.F.Ca.CA.002.09.1.1. Next base: position 839 of record NZ_RZRR01000815.1, read on the forward strand.
CGGCGAGCGGCTGCTCGACGCGCTGGTGCAGCTCGACGCGGGTCTTTCCGGCTACAAGATCACCCGGCTCGGCCATTCGCTGCAGGCAGCGACACGTGCCTGGCGCGACGGCGCAGACACCGACTGGATCGCTTGCGCGCTGCTGCACGACATCGGCGACATCTATGCGCCTTACAATCACGACGAATATGCCGCTTCGATCCTGAAACCTTTCGTGCGCGAGCAATGCACTTGGGTGGTGGAAAAGCATGGCGACTTCCAGCGGCTCTATTATGCCCATCATCTCGGCGGCAACCGCCACGCCCGCGACCGCTTTGCCGGCCATGCTTATTTCGACGATTGCGACCAGTTTTGCGAACGCTGGGACCAGCCCAGCTTCGACCCCGACTATGACACGCTGTCGATGGAATTCTTCCGGCCCTTCGTGCTCGAAGTCTTTGCCCGCAAGGCCTACGATCCCTCGGTGATCCGAGCCGGCGAGCGCGTCCCCCTCATCGACCCCGCAACCGCCGCGACAAGAACCGGAGCTTCAGCATGAGCATCATCAACAAGGCAGCCGCCATCGGTGGCGGTGTGATCGGCGCCGGCTGGGTGGCGCGCCTGCTGCTCAACGGCATCGACGTGTCGATCTTCGATCCCGATCCCGAGGCGTCGCGCAAGGTCGGCGAAGTGATGAAGGGCGCGCGCCGCGCCTACAAGCAGATGGTGCCCGGCGGCCTGCCGAAAGAGGGCAAGCTGACCTTCGCCAAGACCATCGCCGAAGCGGTCGCCGATGCCGATTTCATCCAGGAGAGCGTGCCGGAGCGGCTCGACCTGAAACACCGCGTGCTGGCCGAGATCGACGCTCACGCGCCGGCCAACGCGATTGTCGGCTCCTCGACTTCCGGTATCAAGCCGACCGACATGCAGGTGGCGATGAAGAAGCATCCGGAGCGGCTGGTCGTCGGCCATCCGTTCAACCCGGTCTATCTCCTGCCGCTGGTGGAGATCGTCGGTGGCGAGCAGACCTTCCCCGAGGCGATCGAGGTCGCCAAGGAGATGTATGCCTCGATCGGCATGAAGCCTGTCGTCATCCGCAAGGAGATCGAGGCCTTCGTCGGTGACCGCCTGCTCGAAGCGGCATGGCGCGAGGCGCTGTGGCTGATCAAGGACGGCATCTGCACGGTCGAGGAACTCGACGACATCATGCGCTACGGCTTCGGCCTGCGCTGGGCGCAGATGGGCATGTTCCAGGTCTATCGCGTCGCCGGCGGCGAGGCCGGCATGCGCCACTTCATGGCGCAGTTCGGGCCGTGCCTGAAATGGCCATGGACCAAGCTGATGGACGTGCCTGAGTTCAACGACGAACTGGTCGACCTGATCGCCACGCAGTCGGACGAACAGGCGCATGGGCTGTCGATCCGCGAGCTGGAAAAGATCCGCGACGACAATCTGGTCGCCATCATGGATGCGCTGTCGAAACAAAACAAAGGCAAGGGCTGGGGCGCCGGCGCGCTGCATAAGGACTATACCAGGCAGCTGGCCAAGCTGGCGGCGAAGAAGCCCATGGCCTCCAAGGCGGCCGAGAAGGCCAAAGCCTTGAAACCGGTCAAGAAAGCCGAAAAGCCGAAGAAAAAGACCGGCAAGAAGAAAGGCTGAGAGCATGGATTTCGGGCTGTCGGAGGAACAGAAGCTCATCGTCGAGACGACGCGCGCGTTCGTCGAGAACGAGCTTTACC
>NZ_RZRR01000816.1:0-2552 GCF_003998555.1 Mesorhizobium sp. M7A.F.Ca.CA.002.09.1.1
GCGCTGGGCCGCAAGCTGGTGGCAAGGCGAACCAGAATCAAAAGAGGATGGCCGGACAGGATGACGGCGCCTACTTCGCCTGGGCCGTCAGGATCTTGAGGGCGAAGGCGGAGAACACGCCGGCAAACAGATAGTCGACCACCCGCGTAACGCGCGGGCTTGCCTTCATCGCCGCCGAAAACTTTTCCGCCGCCAGCACCATCGGCACCGTCACCGGGACCGACAGCACGATGAACATCGTGCCCAGGAAAAACAGCTTTCCCGGTGCGTTCGGATCATGTGCGGAGACGAACTGCGGCAGGAAGGTCATGAAGAACAGGATGATCTTCGGGTTGAGCAGATTGACGCCGAGGCCCGCCGCCCAGCTGCGCAACAGCGAAATCTCGGGTCCCGTCTTCTTCTCCGGCGAAAAGGCCGAGCCCCTGGTGATTGCCTGCCAGGCCAGGAAGACGAGATAGCCGGCGCCGAAGATCTTCAGCACGAAGAATGCCATCGGCGAGGCGACGATCAGCGCCGAGACGCCGACCACCACCAGCGTGGTGTGGATCAGCGTGCCGCACAGCGCGCCGGCCATCGAGGCAAAGCCGGTGGCACGGCCCTGGCTCAGCGTGCGCGAGACGAACAGGGTCATGTCCGGCCCCGGCGTGATCGCCAGGATGACCGTGGCGATGGCGAACTGGATCAGCGTGGTGGTGTCTGGAATGAACGACATGAGCGGCCCCGGGGAATTGGGAGGCCTATACAGGATGCGCCATGTCGACGCCAGACACAGCAGCGATCCGATCTCGATCCAGCAGGCGTCTGCACGGCATTCGCTGGGCGCCGGCCGCGGCAGTCCTATGCCTGCCTGCTCAGCCGTATCCTCGCTGGCTCCTCCGCGAAGAGTCGATCGTTGCGGACATCGGTGTCCCCGGTGATCTGGTCGATCGGCTTGGGCCGGCCGAGAAAATAGCCTTGCGCCTCATTGCAGCCTTCGACCTGCAGGATGGTGAGCTGGACATGTGTCTCGACGCCTTCGGCGAGCACCGGAATGTCGAGGCTGCGGCCCAGCGTCAGCACCGCCCGGATGATGGCCTTGGCCTGCGGGCTTCGCTCGACATCGGCCATGAATGAGCGGTCGAGCTTGATCTTGTCGAAGGGAAACGAGCGCAGCGTATCGAGCGATGAATAGCCGGTGCCGAAATCGTCGATCGCGATCGTCACCCCAAGCGCCTTGACCTGGCGCAGGACATGCAGCGTGCGCACCTTGTCGGCGACGATCGTCGATTCGGTCAACTCCAGCTCCAGCCGTTTCGGCGACAGCCCGGTCTCGATCAGGATCTGATGGACGAGCTTGGCGAGATCGGCATGGGCGAACTGCACCGGCGACAAATTGACCGCGATCTTGTGGCCATTGCCCCACGAGGCCGCCTGCCGGCACGCGGTCCGCAGCACCCATTCGCCGATCGCCATGATCGAGCCGTTCTCTTCGGCAATCGGGATGAATTCGGCGGGCGGGATCATGCCATGCACGGGATGGGTCCAGCGCAGCAGCGCTTCGTAGCCGCAGGTGGCGCCGGTCGGGACCGAGGTCTGCACCTGATAGTGAAGCGAAAGCTCGCCGCGGTCGATCGCCTGGCGAAGGTCGGTGGCCAAGGCGCGGCGCGCCCGCGCCGTCTCGTCCATGGCGGATTCGTAGAAGCAGACGGCTCGCGTCACGTCGTTCTTCGCCCGGTACATGGCAAGGTCGGCGTTGCTGACCAACCGCTCGCGGTCGGCCCCGTCGCGCGGATAGACCGCGCTCCGTGCTGAACTGCATCTTCTTAGTGCTGCGATGCGGGGCGCCATGGCACGGTCCCGCCAAAACGCCACGGCCCAGGCATCGCGCTCCCGCCATGCGCTGGACCAGAAGCCATGCATGCACGCGTGCTTGCTCGCTCTGCCGTTCCTGCTAAAAGGCGCTGCGACAATCTGTGACGCCCAGGCTGGGGCGTCCGCCACCGACGGGGTAAAAATGTCCAAAACCAAAGACATCAAGAAAGTCGTGCTCTCCTATTCCGGCGGTCTCGACACATCCATCATCCTGAAATGGCTGCAGACCGAGTTCGGCGCCGAGGTCATCACCTTCACCGCCGATCTCGGTCAGGGTGAAGAGCTGGAACCGGCGCGCCGCAAGGCCGAGATGATGGGCATCAAGGACATCCGTATCGTCGATGTGCGCGAGGAATTCGTCGCCGACTTCGTCTTCCCGATGTTCCGCGCCAACACCGTCTATGAAGGCACCTATCTGCTCGGCACCTCGATCGCCCGGCCGCTGATCTCCAAGCATCTGGTCGATATAGCCCGGGAAACCGGCGCCGATGCGATCGCGCATGGCGCCACCGGCAAGGGCAACGATCAGGTTCGCTTCGAGCTCTCGGCTTACGCACTGAACCCCGACATCAAGGTCATCGCGCCGTGGCGCGACTGGTCGTTCAAGTCGCGCACCGACCTGATGAACTTTGCCGAACAGCACCAGATCCCCGTGCCGAAGGACAAGGAGGGCGAGGCGCCGTTCTCGGTCGACGCCAACC
>NZ_RZRR01000817.1:0-2550 GCF_003998555.1 Mesorhizobium sp. M7A.F.Ca.CA.002.09.1.1
ATGTAGAAGTAACCAGCGCCGTAGACGTCGCAGATCTTGACGTATTCAGCGGGTTCCGGCTCGGCAACAACGACGGCGTCGGCGGCGTGCGCACCGGAAACTGCGATCAGAGCCGCAGCTGAGCCGAAAAGAAGGCTCTTGATGTTCATTTTCCTCTCCATTCAAAAGATCAAAAAAAGCCAGGGTATCTTTCGAGGCTGGCAACCCGCTCCCCGGAAAACGCCGCACCCATGGATCCAAGCTCCTCCTGCCGTCCGCAGCCGAAGGCGCCACTTCCGTCAATCGACGGAAATTGCTTGCAAAATGGCTCGGACGACAAACTTGGCGGTGGATGTATGCGGTGATTTCGCGATGACGTTAGGACAGGCGCAACTCGTCACGAATGGCGCTGCTACGCAAAACCATATCTGTGGCTAATGCCCTGTCCGCGGCAGCCATGTATCTGCCTGTGGCGCGCTCCCCGGACGGTCAACCGGGTCTGGGCTCGTAGATCGGGAATGCCTCGCAAAGCTCCTCGACCGACCGCCGAGCCGCCTTCTCCTGTTCGGCGCCCCATTGCGTTCCGACCGCATCCAGCACGTCGGCTATGAGATTGCCGACACGGGCAAACTCGCCCTCGCCGAAACCGCGCGTGGTGGCGGCCGGTGTGCCCAGCCGTATACCGGAGGTGACGGCAGGCGGCGCCGGATCGAAAGGAATGCCGTTCTTGTTGCAGGTCAGCCCTGCCCTGCCCAACGCCTCCTCCGCGTCCTTGCCGGACAGGCCCTTGCCGCGCAGGTCGACCAGCAGCAGATGCGTATCGGTTCCGCCGGAGACAATGTCGAATCCGCGCTCGCCAAGCGTCGCGGCCAGCTTTCTGGCATTCGCCACCATCTGCCGGGCATAGGTCTTGAACCCGTCCTCCAAGGCTTCACCCAGGGCAACGGCCTTGGCAGCAATGACATGCATCAGCGGGCCTCCCTGCAGGCCAGGGAACACCGCCGAATTCAGCTTCTTGGCGATGTCCTGGTTGTTGGTCAGGATCATACCGCCGCGCGGGCCGCGCAGCGTCTTGTGCGTCGTGGTGGTGACGATATCGGCGACCTCGACCGGGTTGGGATGCACGCCGCCGGCGACCAGGCCGGCGAAATGCGCCATGTCGACCATCATCAGCGCGCCGACGGCATCGGCGATCGCCCGGATGCGCTTGAAGTCGATGATGCGCGGATAGGCCGATCCACCCGCGATAATCAGCTTTGGCCGTGTTTCCCGCGCCTTGGCCTCCAGCTCCTCATAGTCGATAAGGCAGTCGCTCTGGCGCACGCCGTATTGCACGGCGTTGAACCATTTTCCCGACAGTGTCGGCCGGGCACCGTGCGTCAGATGCCCGCCGGCGGCGAGCGACAGACCCATGAAGGTGTCGCCCGGCTTCAGCATGGCGAGCATCACCGCGCCGTTGGCCTGGGCGCCGGAATGCGGCTGCACATTGGCGTGCGCCGCGCCAAACAGCCGGCAGGCCCTGTCGATGGCAGCCGCTTCGGCCAGATCGACATATTGGCAGCCGCCGTAGTAGCGGTGCCCCGGATAGCCCTCGGCATATTTGTTGGTCATCACCGAGCCTTGTGCCTCCAGCACAGCCGGCGAAACGATATTTTCGGATGCGATCAGCTCGATTTCGGACCGCTGCCGGCCCATCTCGCGTGCAATCGCATCGGCGACCACCGCATCCTGGAGCTTGAGGTTCCTCTGGAAAAAGCCGGTCATTCTGCTCGTCTCCTGGCGGCAAAAGGCGGACACGGTTTTCGGCGTCGCCATGCCTGGTGTTGGAACTGAAACGGGGAGCTAGTTCACTGCGTCAGGCGGGGTGCGGCCTTCGAAGAAGGCCGACAGATTGTCGATCACCCGCATGCCCATTGCGATGCGCGTTTCGCTGGTGGCGCTACCCAGATGGGGCAGCAGCACGACATCTTCACGCTCCGTCAAGGCGCGCGGCACGGACGGCTCCGTCTCGAACACGTCGAGCCCGGCACCAGTAATCCGACGCTCACGCAGCGCCTGGACCAGTGCGTCCTCATCCACCACATCGCCACGCGCGGTGTTGATCAGGAAGGCTGATTTCTTCATGCGGGCAAGACGGCGTTCGTTGATGAGGCGGGTGTTTTCGCCACCGCCCGGACAATGCAGCGACACGAAATCCGAGGCCGCCAGCACCTCGTCCACAGTCGCCAGCTGCCGCGCCGGCATGCCGGGGTGGGGAACCGGCCGGCTGTCGAAGAAGACGACCTCCATGCCGAAGCCGAAGTGACAGCGCCTGGCCATGGCCTGGCCGATCCTTCCCATGCCGATGATGCCGACGGTCTTGCCGCTGACCTGGGTGCCGCAGAGATGCGTCGGCCGCCAGCCGGTCCATTTGCCGGAGCGCAGCTCGCGCTCGCCCTCTCCGGCACGGCGCGCGCACATCAAAAGCAGCGTCATGGCGAGATCGGCGGTGGCATCGGTCAACACGGCGGGCGTGTTGGTGACGATCAGCCCTGCTGCGCTGGCGGCGGCAATGTCGATGTGGTTGAAGCC
>NZ_RZRR01000818.1:0-2548 GCF_003998555.1 Mesorhizobium sp. M7A.F.Ca.CA.002.09.1.1
TCTATGGACCGTTCGAAGGCGCGATGGACCGCTTCATCAAGCTCGAGAAGAATGACTTCATCGGCCGCGAGGCCGCCGCCAAGGAACAGGCCGAGGGGCCAAAGCTGCGCCGCGTCTCCTTCATCGTCGATGCCACCGACGCCGATGTCATGGGTGACGAGCCGATCTGGGCCAAGGTCAGCAAGGACTACGGCACGGTGGAAAAGCCGCATGGCTATGGCGCGCCGCGCTTCGACAAGGGCGGCAAGGAAATACGTGGCTCCAAGGCTGCCGAAGGCGCATCCGCCGTGCGCGGCATCGTCGACGGCGACTGGCGCGTGGTCGGCTGGGTCACGTCGGGCGGCTATGCGCATTATGTGCAGAAGTCGATGGCGCAGGGCTATATCCCCGCAGCGCTTGCCGAGGACGAAAGTGCCGGGCTGTTCGAGATCGAGATCCTCGGTCAACGGCGCCCGGCCCGCATCAATGTCGAAGCGCCCTTCGATCCGAGCGGCGAGAAGATGCGGACCTGAGGTTCGACGATGGACAGCGCGGGGCCGAAGGGCAGCTTTGGCCGCCACCGCAAGATCATGCCGTTCGAGCCGGGCTCGATCGAAGCTTTGCGCGACGCCTCCCGTCAGAAGGCGGGTTCGCTCAACCAGCATGTGCTGGGCTATGGCCCGCAGGCCGAGGCTGAGTGGGCGGCGGCAGGCATTGCCGCGCCCGACCTGGCGGCGATGCGAAAATACCGGCTGGAGCGTATCCGCGCCGAGCTGAAGCGGCGCGGCTATGCCGGCGCCCTGCTCTACGACCCCGTCAACATCCGCTACGCCACCGACAGCACCAACATGCAGCTTTGGGTGGCGCACAATCCGACGCGGCATTGCTTTGTCGCCACTGAAGGCCCGGTGGTGCTGTTCGATTATTTTTCCTGCGAGCACCTGTCCGACCATTCCGGCGTCGTCAACGAGGTGCGGCCGGCGGTGTCGTGGATGTATCTCTATGGCGGTGAGCTGACCGAGCAAAAGGTCCGCCGTTGGGCGGCCGGAATAGCCGATTTGGTCGGGGAATATGGTAGCGGCAACAGCCGCATCGCCGTCGACCACATCAATCCCGAAGGCGTCGAGGAGCTGGCTCGCCTCGGCATTTCCATCGGCAATGGCGAAGCCGTGATGGAGAACGCGCGGCTGATCAAATCGCCGGACGAAATCCTCGCCATGCGCCGGGCGATTGTCGCTTGCGAAGCGGCGATGGGCGAGATGGAACAGGCGCTGAAGCCGGGCATTTCCGAGAACGAGCTATGGGCGGAATTGCATCGTGGCAACATCGCGCGCGGCGGCGAGTGGATCGAGACGCGACTGCTGACGTCAGGCCCGCGCACCAATCCGTGGTTCCAGGAATGCTCTTCGCGAAAGATCGAGGCTGGCGATCTCGTCGCCTTCGACACCGACCTGATCGGCCCCTACGGCTTCTGCGCCGACCTGTCGCGCACCTGGCTGTGCGGCGATGCAAACCCGTCGAATGAACAGCGCGCCCTGTTCCGCATCGCCGCCGACCAGATCGAACACAACACGGCTCTGATGCAGCCAGGCATCTCGTTTCGCGACCTCGTCGAAGCCTCGGCGGTGCCGCCGGGTGACTGCTTCCCGACGCGCTACGGCGTGCTCTATCACGGCGTCGGTCTGGCCGATGAATACCCGACCTTGCCGCATGCCAGCGACTGGACATCGGACACGCCGGACGGCGTGCTGGAACCTGGCATGGTGCTGTGCGTGGAAAGCTATATCGGCCGGCTTGGCGGGCGCGAAGGCGTCAAGCTCGAAGAGCAGATCCTGATCACCGAGGCCGGCAACGAACAGCTCTCAACCTACCCGCTGGATACGAGGCTGCTCGGATAGTCCGGCAAGCGCTTCTCGCATTGCCCTGACTGTCTTTTCCGGCGTTGCCCTCGCCGTGATGAACGGCAGGCCTTTGCGCCGTCCGGTCCAGCCGACGATCGCGACTTTCCGCGCTGCTGGCTCGAAGCGCTGCGCCAGCGCCCAGCTTTCGCAGTCGATCGCTGCAACATCGGCCCAGCCCTCGGCAATGGCGACGATTGAAGCGCGGTGACCGCCGCTCTCGCTACGCGACGAAAAGATGTCCAAGCCTTCGCCGGCCGCTTGCAGGTCGCGCGTCAGCGCAATGATGCCCGACATGGAATCGAGGCTGTTGAAGGTGAAGCGCTTGCCGCGGATCAGATCGAGCGGGATGAGAGCGCTGCCATCCGCAGGCGATCGAACTTCCGGTCCCTCGCCTATCCGCATCACCAGAGCGCTCGAATAGAGCTCGCCCTGCCCGCCTTCATAGGCGTCATAGCTCGGCTGGCCGACCACCTGCACATGCCTGGACAGGCCAAGTTCCATCGGCCCCCAGCAGGTCTGCGCGAACAGCAGCAAAGGATGCAGCCACAATCTATGGAAATCGAGTTCATCCGGCGGCAATGTCGCGGGATCGGGTGCGATCAATGCACCGGCAGCATCGCGAATTCCGCCCGGCACCGGCGGCAGGTCGCCATTGCGCCGCACGATGG
>NZ_RZRR01000819.1:0-2547 GCF_003998555.1 Mesorhizobium sp. M7A.F.Ca.CA.002.09.1.1
CCTACGTGCCGATCTGGATCAAGGAAGGCCTTGTCCTGGAAACCGACCCCGGCAAGATGGAGAACTTCAAGAATGTAGCGCCCGAATGGGCCAACCCCGACTTCGATCCAGGCCGCAAATACTCGGTGCCGTGGGCGCTGGGCACGGTGGGCGTCGTCGTCAACACCGACGCCTACAAGGGACCGGCCGACAGCTGGGGCATCATCTTCAACACGCCGGACGAGCTGAAGGGCAAGGTCAACGTCGTTCCCGAGATGAATGACGTCATCTTCGCGGCGATCAAATATGTCGGCGGCCAGCAGTGCACGGACGACAAGGCGGTGCTGAAGAAGGTGCGTGACACGCTGGTCGCGGCCAAGCCGAACTGGATCGCCATGGAATACAACACCATCGAGAAGATGGGCGCCGGCGACTTCAAGGCAACCAGCGACTGGAACGGCTCGGCGCTGCGCCAGCGGCTGGCCAATCCGGCCATCCACTACAATTATCCAAAGGAAGGTTACGGCCTGTGGAGCGATAACGTGGTCGTTCTGAAGGAAGCCAAGAACGTCGACAATGCCAAGCTGTTCCAGAACTTCATCATGGATCCGGAAAACGCGGCGGGCCTGTCGGCCTTCCACCGCTATGCCAACGCCATCACCGGCTCGGACAAATACATGCCGGCCGACATGAAAGATGCGCCGGAAGTCGTCATTCCGGCCGCAGCGAAGCCACAGGGCGAATTCCAGAAGATGTGCGCGCCTGAAATCCAGGACATCTACACCAAGATCTGGACCGAACTGCAGAAGTAATCGCTGCATGACGGACCCGGCGGCACATGTCGCCGGGTCTTTCTTTTCCGGGAATGGCCTTTCATGGACTCCTATCGCAACAGCGATCCGCGGCCGCCGATCATGCAGGGCTCGCCGCCCGCCATGGTGCCGCCGAAGCTCGACTGGGACCGGCCGCCATGGAACCGCTGGGCGTTCCAGCACATCCGTGAAATTCTGCCGACCGCCGAAGTCTGGCGCGGCAACGGCCATCGCCGCCGTCTCGAACGCGCCGAGGTCGATCTTGACGGGCTGGCGGTCGAGGACAGCGAGGGCAAGCCGACGACACTCGCCGGGCTGCTCGACGAGACCTATACGGACGGTTTTCTGGTGCTCAAGGACGGCAAGATAGCCTATGAGCGCTATTTCAACGGCATGGGTGAGCGCACGCTGCACCTGTCGCAGTCGATGGCCAAGTCCGTCACCGGTTCGGTATTCGGCATACTGGTCGGGCGCCGCCTGATCGATCCGGCCAGGCCGGTCACGGATTATTTGCCGGAGCTCGGCGCCACCGGCTGGGCCGGCGCCAATGTGCAGCATGTGCTCGACATGACGAGCGGCGTGCGTTTCTCCGAGGAATATACCGACCGCTATTCCGACATCGGCCAGGTCGATGTCGCCACCGGCTGGAAGCCGGTGCCGCCGGGCAGCGATCCGGATTTTCGCTGGCCCTCGCACATGTTCGAGCTGATCCTGGGCTTGAAGGACACGATCCGCCCGCACGGGGCTCAATTCGAATACCGCTCGATCGAGACCGATGTGCTCGCCTTCATCATGGAGCGGGTGACAGGCAAACGGCTGCCGCAGCTGGTTTCGGAAGAGCTCTGGCAAAAGCTCGGCGCCGACGAAAGCGCCTGCTTCACCGTCGACAGCGCCGGCTATGCGGTGGCCGATGGCGGCTTCAATGCAACGTTGCGCGATTATGGCCGCTTCGGCCAATTGATCCTCGACAATGGTGGCGGCGTCGTGCCGGCCGGCTGGGTCGAGGACACGCGCAACGGCAGGCATGGGCCGGACTTCAGCCCCAGCCTGCCGGAGGGCAGCTATCGCAACCAGTTCTGGATCGAGGACCCGCGCTCGCGCGCACTGATGTGCCGCGGCGTGTTCGGTCAGATGATCCATATCGACTGGAACACCGGAATGGTCGTGGTGAAGCTTTCGACCTGGCCGGATTTCGCCAATGGTGCCTATTCCATAGCGACGCTGAAAGCCGTGCACGCTATCGCCACGGCACTTCGCTGAGCCTCCACAAAGAAGAAACGACCCGGAAGGAAACGCCATGACCGGCAAAACCGTGTTCGAGACCCGCTATGGCTTCCGGCGCAACCAGGTGGTGCTCGCCAATTGGCGCGAGAACCCGTTCAACCGGTGGTCGTTCCAGAATCTCGGCGAACTGGTGCCGACCGCCCGGGTGGCGGCGACGTCGGGCGTTGTCGAAATCCCCGTGCGCGATATGGGCGGCCTGCTCGGCGAGAAGGTCGCGATCGCCGGCACACCGGAGACGGTGGCTGATTTTCTCGCACGTTCGAGCACCGACGCACTGACGGTGATGAAAGGCGGCAGGATCGTCGGCGACTGGTTCGCGCCGCATATGGATTTCGGCGCCCGCCACATCATCTTTTCGATCAGCAAGTCGCTGACCGCCATCATTGCCGGCATACTAGAAGGCGAGGGGGTGTTCGACCCGGAAGCGCCGGTGACGGCCTACATCCCCGAAGCCGCCGGCTCGGCCTATGGC
>NZ_RZRR01000820.1:0-2547 GCF_003998555.1 Mesorhizobium sp. M7A.F.Ca.CA.002.09.1.1
GAACTGGCGTTCCCCAAGCCGGAGACATGGCGGCAATACCTCGTCCACATATCCGGCATCCCGTTATGGTGGGGCCACATCAAGACGCTTTATGCCAACGCCGCGGATCGTGGTCGCGAAAGCTACGTTCCGCCAAAGGGCTATGACAAGGTGCGCATCGAGGCACGCGCCATGATTGCCTTTTATGCCGTGCTCCTTCTGCTTGCCGTCTATTTCCGGCTCTCGGTGCTTGTCTATGTCTGGATTTTGCCCGCTCTGTTGGGGCAGCCGTTTCTGCGCCTCTATCTCTTGGCCGAGCACGGTCGTTGTCCGTTCGTCGCCAACATGCTGGAGAACACCAGGACCACATTGACCAACTGGCTGGTCCGCAAGCTGGCGTGGAACATGCCGTTCCATGCCGAGCATCATGCCTATCCCGGCGTGCCGTTTCATCAACTGCCGCGGTTTCATGCGCTGATCGAGCGGCATCTCAAGGTGGTCGAGCCCGGCTATGTCAGCTTCCACGAAAAGTACATCGAGACGCTGCATTGACGATGGCCGGCCTAGCCGGTCTGGCTGTGCGGCGCCCGGGATCTCAACAGACGCTGGATCTCGGCCGCCTGTGACGGCGCGCCGATCAGAAAGCCCTGCGCCTCGGTGCAGCCATTGCTGCGCAGGATGTCGAGTTGCACCTCGGTCTCGACCCCCTCGGCGGTGACAGTGATGCCAAGCTCGGCACCCAGCCCGATGACGGTGCGAACGATCGCCGCGGTGTCGCGATTGCCCAAATCGTGGATGAACGAACGGTCGATCTTGATCTTGTCGACAGGAAAACGCCTGAGGTAGCCGAGCGACGAATAGCCGGTGCCGAAATCGTCCAGCGCGATGCGGATGCCGAGTTCGCGCAACTGCCGCAGCGTCCTTAGCACCACCTCGCTTTCGTCCATCAGCACGGTTTCGGTGATCTCCAGTTCCAACCGACCGGCTGGCACGCCGGAGAAAGCCAGCGCCGAGATGACGCTGCGGGCGAAGCTGCCGCTTTTAAGTTGCACGGCCGAGACATTGACCGCGACGCGCAGGCCGGCGGGCCACCGTGCCGCCGCCGTGCAGGCTTTCCTCAGCGCCCATTCTCCAAGCGGCACGATCAATCCGGTTTCTTCGGCGACCGGAATGAAGCTGTCCGGCGCCACCATGCCACGTTCTGGGGAATGCCAGCGCATCAAGGCTTCCGCGCCGACGATCTCGCCGGAGGCGATGTTCATGATGGGTTGGAAATCGAGGTCGAATTCCTGGCGCGACAGTGCGGTCCCGAGGTCGACCTCCAACGCACGCCGTGCCTGTACCATTGCGTCCATTCCGGGTTCGAAGAAGCGATACAGATTGCGGCCTTCGCTCTTCGCCCGGTAAAGCGCTGTATCGGCGTTCCTCAGCAGCGTGTCGGCGTCTCCGCCGTCGTCGGGGAAAACCGCGATGCCCAGGCTGATGCCGATATGCATCTCGCGGCTCTTGTCGCGGAACGGTTTTCCGATTGTCTCGACGATGCGCTTCGCGAGTTTTTCAGCATTGGCAATGCCCTTGAAATTGAACTGGATGATGACGAATTCGTCGCCGCCGAAGCGGGCAACGACGTCGTTTTCATTATGCAGGCAGCGCTGCAGCCGCTCGGCCACGGTCTTCAGCAGCCAGTCGCCGGCCGGATGTCCCCAGGTGTCGTTGACTGCCTTGAAGCGATCGAGATCGAGCGAGAAGATCGCCAGCGGCGTGGCCGCCGTGTCCTCCAGCGCAAGGTCGAGCCGTTCGCGAAACATCGAGCGGTTGGGCAATCCCGTCAGCGTGTCGTGATGCGCAAGATGGGTCATGCGCTCTTCGGTGCGGCGACGTTCGGTGACGTCGTCGAAGGTCACCACCCAGCCGCCGCCATCCATCGGCCGACGTGTGACCAAAACCGTCCTGCCGTCGGTAAGATGCCGATAGGCCGAATGCATTTTTGCCGCCGCCAGACAGGCTTCGGTCTTGGCGACTTCGCTGTCGACATCGATCTTCGTATAGATGCCGAGTTCCAGCAACCGTTCGAGCGCGTCGCGGTGCGTCGTTCCAAGCGGAAAATCCGCCGGGGTGACCTTGTAGAGCTCCAGAAAACGCCGGTTTCGCACGATCATCTTGCCGTCGGCGTCATACATCAGCAAGCCTTGCGACATGTTGGCGAGCGCTGCGTCGAAGCGGCGGTGCTGCTCCTTGAGATCCTCTTGCGCGCGGCGCTGCTCGGTGATGTCTTCATAGATCGAAACCCAGCCGCCCAGAGCCAGAGGGCGGTGCGAGATGCTGACGATGCGGCCGTCCGACAGTGTTTCTTCGTAGGTCGAGGGCTTTGCCTGATCGATATAGGGCTTGCGGATGGCGTAGAGTTCGTCGGCGGTTTGCGAGGCGACGCCGATATCGACGCTGTGGCGCAGAATGTCGAGGAACCGGATGCCGGGCCTTATCACCCTGGCGTCGAGGCAAAAGATGTTTAGGTAGTTGCCGTTGCAGATGATCATCCGCTCGTCGGCGTCGAACATGCACAGGCCG
>NZ_RZRR01000081.1:0-10494 GCF_003998555.1 Mesorhizobium sp. M7A.F.Ca.CA.002.09.1.1
CCGATCTCTACTCGGACTGTCACGTCATTCCGGTCGAAACCGCCGATCCGGTCCGCGCCATGCGCGCTGCCGACCGGCTGCCGATCATTATGCAGTCGCTGACAACGGCTTATGATCTGGTCGTGGTCGAATGCGGACCAGCCGACGCGCAGGGCATCGGCCGTCTGACCGGCGACGCCACCGAGGTCTTTCTCTCCATGCTGGAGGCCGACGACGAGGTGACGCAGGCTGCCGTCAAGCTGATCGAGAACGGCTATCCCGACCTGACGCTGGTGACGCCGCTCGGCCACGAACCGCCCGGCAATCCGGTGCCGGGACGGCGCACTGCCGCCGCCTGAGAGAGCTGCGGATCGCCTGGCGGAGCCGTTCAGCGGTTCGCCCGATCTAGCCCAGTTCCAGGGTCGTTACGCCGAACACCCTTTGCAGGTCCAGTTCCGGGGCAGGCCCCTTGTACATGCGCGTGGTGGTGAAGGTCGGCGCAAAGCCGGCCGCATCGAGCGCAGTTATGAAACCGGTGTTATCGGCGGGGACGTCGATATGCAGCTCGCCGCCCTCACAGGCACCGGCCAGTCCCTCCAGGAGTTGCGAAGCGATTTCCATGTCGTCGGCAAACAGCGGGCCGATCTTGAAGCCGGATCGGCACCGGCGCACCACGCCAAAGCCGGTGACGCCGCGCGAACCGATTGCCGCCAACCCATGATGCGGTTCTTGCAGCCATCGCTTCAGAAAGGCGTCTCGGGGCGCCGGAAAGCAATGGGCGTCATAGGCGACGACATCGGACAGGAGTTGCGTTGTAATCATCCGCAACCCATCGGCCCTGGCCGTCGGGCCTGCCTTGCGCCCGGTGAAGCGGATGGTCTCGTAGGCCGGCGCGAAGCCCTTGCGCCGGTAATTGGCCTGCTGCTCGGCGACGCCGTCAAGGCCGACGGTCCGGCCTGCAAGCCTTTTCATGCCGGCGTCCCACACCGTCTTGCCGTAGCCCATGCCGCGCATGTCAGGCCGGGAGATGTAGAGGCCGATGAAGCCGAATTCGCTGCCATAGGCCACGGCCGAAATTGCCGCGACCATGTCGTCGCCGACAAAGGCGCCGATGAAGCCTTCGGGGTCCGCCGCCTGGAGCATCGCCGGGTCTTCAAGACCTGGGTTCCAGCCTTCCGCAGCTGCCCAGTCGACGAGAAGCGCCAGTTCCTGCAGGGACAGTGTGCGGATGATCGGCGTCATTGCGTTAGCTATCTTCTTCCGAGGGCGCCGCCTGGCCGGCGGCTTTGCGGCGCAGCACCTTGGTCAGCTTCCAGATCGTCGGGCTGTTCTTGACGAAGGCTTTCAGCCGCGCGCCTTGCCGAAGCGTCAGCGCCAGCATGCGGCCCTTCACGGTCAAGGGGACCAGCACTTCGAAATGCCGCGTTTCGATATCGCACCACAGCCGCTTGTAAGGCTCATCTCCTACCGAAAAGTCATACACCTCGAAACCGGTCTCGCAGGCTTCCTGGATGTTGTCGAAGAACAGGAAGTCGCCGGGGCTGGCGTGCCCGAGATCGTCCTCGGCGATCGCTCCGAATTCGCAGATCAGGCGTTTGCCCGAGCGGCTTGAACCGGTAATGGCGCGCAGCTTGCCGGCAACCTCGAGCCCGTGCAGCACGAAGGAAGGCTTGTCCTCGCTAAGTGCTTGCGAAAACAGCGCGCGGAAGAAGCCGCGCACCTGCGCGTCGCCGAAGACGTTGGCGATGCCCATCTTGCGGAAGCGGAGTTCCTTCATCTCGAAGAAGGCGTCGAGCAGCCTGTCGATCTCGTCCGGGGTGCGGGCCTCGATGCGCCGGTGGCTGCCGACGGTCTCGAATTTCCGGATCTGCGACCGGTGCTTCTTGCGTTTGCGTTTGCCACTGGCGCGAGAAAGCAGCGCATCGAAGCCGCCGGCGAGATCGACGGCCAGCGACAGATTGGGGCTGGAAAAATGGTCAAGCGATGCGAGCGGATTGGCGACGCCGTCGAGATCGGGCAGCAACCGCTCGAGCGCGACCAGATCGATGTCCGGGCGTGCCTCGGCGATGGCCGCCAGCACCGATCGGAGGGCCGGCATATCCACCTTGGCCAGCCAGTTCGGGTCCGCGGCGACGAAGTTGCCGTTGGCGTGGCGCCCACCCATGAAGCGGGCGATCCGGAACGGCCCCTTCGAGGCAACCTCCAGCGCCAGCGAAAAAACCGGTTTGCCCTCGGCACTCAGCGTCGCGACGAGCAGGTCCGGTCGTGTCTCGGCCGCCCAGTTCAGGATCCAGGCAGCACTCTGCGCCGGACCAAACAGAGCCGAGCGGCAGAACTCGGCATAGGCCGCCAGTCCGTCCGTGGACGCCACCGAGATCGACAGGCCGGCACGGTCCCGTGGCAAGGCGCGCGACGATGCCTCGGTTGCCGCAAGCCGATTGCCGTCAAATGACGCAGTTGCGTCAACCATACCTCAATCCTTAGGGCGTATTGGTCGCGATTTGGGGGTTCGCATAGGCGCATTCCGTGCTTGGATCAGCCTAGGCGCAAAAGGTGAATGAATGATCGACGGCGGGGAGGCAATCCGGAAACTGGCGCTGAACGTCGCCCGCTATACCGGCCTTGCACCGCTGGCCAAGCCGTTCATCGGCGGCATTGGCGCCATCCTGATGCTGCACCGTGTTACCGCGACGCCGGAAAAGCCGGACGGCGTCAACCGGCATCTGAATATCGCGCCCGGGTTCCTCGATGCCATGATCGCCGACATGAAGGCGCATGGCTATGCCTTCGTCTCCATGGACGAAGCCGTCGAGCGCATCAAGGCGGGCGGCAAAGGCGGTCAGTTTGCCACGATCACCGCCGACGATGCCTATCGCGACAATATGGTCGAGGCGCTGCCGGTGCTGGAGAAGCACGGCGCGCCGATCACCATCTATGTCGCGCCCGGGCTGATCAACGGCACAGCCGACCTGTGGTGGGACGTTGTCGAGGACATCGTCAACGCGCGCGATACCTTGACGCTGACGCGGCCGAAGGGTCCGCTGACGATCGATTGCTCGACCCCCGCGAAGAAGCTGCAGGCCAATGCACGCCTGCACGCCTATCTCACCTCCGAAATCCGCGAGAAGGACCTGCAGGCGGTGTTGCGCGATCTGGCTCGCGCAAATGGCATCGACGCCGACGGTCCGCGCCTGCGCACATTGATGAACTGGGACGAAATCCGCCGCATCGCCGCGCATCCGCTGGTGACGATCGGCGCCCATACGATCAACCACAGCAATCTGAAGCGGCTCTCCGAAGCCGATGCCCGGCACGAGATCGGCGCCGTGCGCGCCATGTTGCTGGCCGAACTGGGCGAAGAGCCCCGCCATTTCGCTTACCCCTATGGCTATGCGAGTGCCGTAGGCTGTCGCGAAGTCGGCTTTGCCCGTGACGCAGGCTACACCTCTGCCGTGACGACGCGCCACGGCGTGCTGCGCGCCGAACATGCCGGGTTCCTGCAGGCTTTGCCGCGGATTTCCGTCAACGGCCGCTATCAGAGCCTCGCCCATATTCGCACCATGCTGTCGGGCGTGACGACGCCGCTCGCCAATGCCGGCAAGATGGTCGTCACCATCTGACGCTGGCGGTTTCGCCTAGCGCTTGGCCCTCGGCTCCAGCATCAGCCATTTGATGATGCCCATTGCCGGCAGCACCCAGACCAGGCCGCTGAGCAGGAAGAACAGGAAATGCACCCACGGACCCGACTCCGACAGCCGGGCGACCGCGAAGATCGATGCGACCAGCGCATAGATGATGACCAGCGCCACCAGCAGAAACATTCCGATCAGCTTTTTCAGGCGCAGGGGCATGGTTGGTCTCCTGATCGAGCATGCCGGAATTTGCACAGGCGGCCTGGCAGGCTCAAGGGGTAACGGCCTCGCATAGGCCTTGAGGCGAGACTGCGCAACCGGTGAGACGCGGCGCGACGGCGTGCCGCGCCGGATGGTCTTGCCAGCACGGGTGCGATGGTCCACCAATCCGCCAAATCAACCTGCCGGGACAAGATCATGGCTGCCATATCAGCTGCCGCGCCATACGTCGCCCGCGACCGCGACCTGCATAACCGGGCGCTGCTGCGCGCCTGGCTCTATGTGGTGCTTCTGGTGCTGTTTGCGCTGGTGCTGGTCGGCGGCGCCACCAGGCTCACCGATTCCGGCCTGTCGATTACGCAGTGGAAGCCGATCCATGGCGTGATCCCGCCGCTCAACGATGCCGAGTGGCAAGAGGAATTCCAGCTCTACCAGCAGATCCCGCAATATGCCGAGCTCAACAAGGGCATGGGCATCGAAGCGTTCAAATCGATCTTCTGGTGGGAATGGGCGCATCGCATCCTGGCGCGCAGCGTCGGCCTGGTCTTCGCCTTGCCGCTGCTGTTTTTCTGGGCAACGCGCCGCATCGAGCGCGGCCTGGGTCGGAAACTCGTGGGCATTCTGCTGCTTGGCGGCCTGCAAGGCGCCATCGGCTGGTGGATGGTGGCCTCTGGCCTGGTCGACCGGGTCTCCGTCAGCCAGTACCGCCTGGCGACCCACCTGACCCTTGCCGCACTGATCTTCACCGCCACCATGGTGGTCGCGCGCGGGTTGGCGCCGCATTCCGAGCCTGCCGCCGATAGGTCGACGCAGAGGCTGGCCGGCTTCATCGTGCTGCTGGCGCTGATCCAGATCTATCTCGGCGGCCTGGTCGCCGGGCTCGATGCGGGTCTGAGCTACAACACCTGGCCGCTGATGGACGGCAAGATCATTCCCGGCGATCTGCTGATCCTCGAGCCGGCATGGCGCAACTTCTTCGAGAGCCCGAAGACGGTGCAGTTCGTCCATCGGCTTGGCGCTTACACGGTATTCGTCGTGGCCTTGTGGCACATGATCGCCACGCGCCGGCGGCTGCCAGGCTCGACGCATGCGCGCCGCGCGACGCTGCTGTTTCTACTGGTGCTGGTGCAGGCCTCGATCGGCGTCGGCACGCTGCTCATGCATGTGCCGTTGCATATGGCGCTGACCCATCAGGGATTTGCGCTGATCGTGCTGGGCTTTGCAGCAGCCCATTGGCGCGGCACCAAGGGCGCCTATCCCTTGCCGACGGGAATAGCGCTCAGGGGCTGATCCCGAGCCGATCTACTGGGTCGGATCAGAAGCTTGCCCGCACCGCCCGGATCGCCTTGACGATCGACAATTCGCGATTCTCCTCGACCGCATTGTCGTCCTCGTGATGCCAGGACGCCGACAGGCATCCATAGGCAATGGCATGATCGAGGATAGCGGTCGGTGTCTGGCTCAGTGTTCTGGCAAAGATCTCGGCCATATCAGCGATCCGCTTCGGATCGAGGCAGAGATCGTCCCGGTCGAGCGGGTTGTAGAACATGTTCGCCGCGTCGAAGCCGGGATCGCCGAGCACGCCCTTCGGATCGATCGCCAGCCAGCCGCGCGGCCCGTGCAGGATGTTTTCGTGATGCAGATCGCCATGCAGGGGCCTGATGTCGTGCGGATCGGCCAGCAGCCGCTCGGCGATGACGGCTGCCTCGACATAGAGGCTGTCAAGGCCGGCGTCGCGATCGGTATTCGCCTTGTCGAACAGGCTGGCGAAGCGTTCCCGGAGCGGCTGAAGCTCGGGCGGGTAGGGGGCTTTCCCCCGTGAAAACAGTTTTGCCATCAGCTCCGCCGCGATTGCGGTCGCGGCAAAGTCGCCCTGTTCGTCGAGAACCTGCTGCAGCAGGGTTTCACCGGCATATTCGAGCAGCATGCTGTGGCCGTCGCGGCCGAGCAGACGCACCGCGCCTTCGCCGCGCCGCCAGGCGAGATAGTGCTCTCCGCGCAACTCGTCGGCGACGTCATCGAAAGGCTTCAGCGCCTTGACGATCGCCGGCGATCCGTCTTCGCGCAAAACCTTCCAGATGCGGCTCGAAAAGGTCTCGGCAACGAGTTCGGGCGCGCTGACTTTCCAGCGCGCCGGAAAGGCTGGCGTGTCCATCAGAGGCCGAGCATCAGATCCATGTTCTGGACGGCGGCACCCGAGGCGCCCTTGCCGAGATTGTCGTAGACCGCCAGCAGCAGGGCCTGCGCCCGTTTGTCGTTGGCGAAGACATAGACCTTCATCCGGTTGGTGCCGTTGTAGATCTCCGGATCGATCTCCGGCATGCGCTCCGAATGCGCATAGGGCGCCACCTCGACCACACCGCCCTTGATGGCGGCGAAATGGTCGGCAATCGCCGCATGCAGCTCCGCACCGGTCGGCACATGGTCGAGGCCGCCGAGTTGCAATGGCACCACGGTGATCATGCCTTGCGCGAAATTGCCGACCGCCGGCTGCATGATCGGATCATGCGACAGCCTTGCATAGGCCCTCAATTCCGGCACGTGCTTGTGCTGCAGGGTGAGGCCGTAAGGCAGGAATTCCGAGGCGTCCTCGCCCTTGGCGACGTAGTCCTCGATCATCGGCCGTCCGCCGCCGGAATAGCCCGAAATGCCGTTGACGGTGATCGGAAAATCGGCCGGCAGCAGGCCTGCTGTGACCAGCGGCCGCAGCGTCGCGATCGGTC
Organism: Mesorhizobium sp. M7A.F.Ca.CA.002.09.1.1; assembly: GCF_003998555.1. NCBI lineage: Bacteria > Pseudomonadati > Pseudomonadota > Alphaproteobacteria > Hyphomicrobiales > Phyllobacteriaceae > Mesorhizobium > Mesorhizobium sp. M7A.F.Ca.CA.002.09.1.1. The sequence goes on from NZ_RZRR01000081.1 coordinate 6,554, forward strand.
CCTGCGGCCAGCAGCCTGGGTTGGCGACGCGCTTTGCCGAGGCAATCGCCTTTGCCTGGTCCTTGTCCATCTCGGCGAAACCATACGCCCAGCCCTCCGCCACGCGATGCGCGGTCGACGCATCGATGACCCTGGTGGTGTCGTTGGCGATCAGCGAGACGCTTTCCTTCGCCGCGTCGTCGGGCAGGCACAGGATAGCGACATCGGCGGCATTGAGGAACTCGGCACGTGCCGCCGTTTCCTTGCGACGCTCGGTGGGGATGGAAATGATCTCCAGATCACCGCGCTCGGCAAGCAGCGCCCTGATCTGCAGGCCGGTGGTGCCGTGTTCGCCGTCGATGAAGATTTTCGGTTTCATGGGTTGTTCAAATTCCCTGAGTTTTCAAGACTATATGCCCTGACCCTGAATCACTGCGGCACCATTGTGATTGCCGTTGTTCAGCTCTTCAAGCCGGGCTTTCCGTTCAGCAAGCAGACCGAGATATTGCATGGCCACCATCGAGCCGGCGATTGCCGTTATATCGGCGTGATCATAGGCCGGCGCAACCTCTACGACATCGGCGCCGACAATATCGATCTGGTTGAGCTGGCGCAGAGTCGACAGGATCTTGGCCGAGGACGGGCCGCCGGCAACCGGCGTGCCTGTGCCGGGCGCATAGGCCGGATCGAGGCAGTCGATGTCGAAGGTGAGATAGGTCTTCTTGCCGCCGGTGCGGTCGACAATGGCGTAGGCAATGTCGGACGCCCGCATCTCCTCGATTTCATGGCCATGGAGGATCTTGATGCCGAACGTGTCGGGCGCATGGGTGCGGATGCCGATCTGGATCGACCGGTCGGGATCGATGATGCCTTCCTTGACGGCGCGACCGACGAAGGAGCCGTGGTCGATGCGCTTGCCGTCGTCCGGCCAGGTGTCCTGGTGGGCGTCGAACTGCACCAAAGCGAGCGGACCATGGATGGCGGCATGCGCCTTGAGCAGTGGCCAGGTGACGAAATGATCGCCGCCGAGCGTCAACAGGAAGGCGCCTGATTTGAGGATCTTCGCCGCTTCGCGCTCGATCGTGCCGGGCGTCTTCTGATGGTTGCCCGAATCGAGCAGGCAATCGCCATAGTCGACGACCGCCAGATGCTCGAACAGATCGCGTGAAAAGGGATATTGCGGGTCGTTGTCGAGGATCGCCGAGGCACGGCGGATCGCCTGCGGCCCGAAGCGGGCGCCAGGCCGGTTGGTGACGGCGGCATCGAAGGGAATACCCCACACCACCGCATCCGCGCCCTTCACGTCCTTGGTGTATTTGCGCCGCATGAACGACAGCGCGCCGGAATAGGTCGGCTCGAACGCGGCGCCCGTTTTGGAACGGGCGGTGAAGGCGTTGTCGATGGTGTGGTTCGCCATTACGGATCCTCGTTTTTCATCGGGTTGCAACAACTACAGAACCGGCACGGAAGATGCCAGTCATAGCTTGGCGAGACGGAATGGCGCTGCCCGAGTGCCACGGCAAGACAGGATTGTATCATCATGACGCAGACCGCGTTTCTCAACCCCACCCGTGCCGCGGCGTCGACCCACACCGGCACGGTCGCCGGCGAACGCTTCCTGGTCCTCGATTCGTGGCGCGGCATCTGCGCGCTTCTGGTGGCGCTGTTTCACTTTCCTACCGGTTCGACGATTTCGCAAAGCGCCTTCATCGGTTCGTCCTACCTGTTCGTCGATTTCTTCTTCGTCCTTTCCGGCTTCGTCATCGCCAGCAGCTACGGCGATCGGCTCAACCAACCGGGACAGGTCGCGCGTTTCGCCCTGGTCCGTTTCGGCCGCATCTACCCGCTGCATCTGCTCATGCTTGCCGCCTTCGCCGGTTTCGAGCTGCTGCGGCTGATGCTGCCGCAATTGCACGGCACGGGGGCTGCCCCCTTCACCGGCGGCTTCGACCTCAACAGCCTGCTTGCCAATCTCCTTCTGCTGCAGGGTGTCGGCTTCGAGGATCAATTGACCTGGAATGCGCCGAGCTGGAGCATTTCGGCCGAGTTCTTCGCCTATCTCCTGTTTGCCGGCGTGGTCTTCGTCGCCGGCGTGCGCGCCTGGATATGGTTCGTCGCGGCCGCCGTCACCGCGCCGCTGTTCCTGCTCGGCTTCTCGACCCATCATATGGATGTGTCCTTCGATTTCGGCTTCATCCGTTGCCTGTACGGCTTCTCGCTCGGCGCCTTGCTGGCCTGGTTTCAGCATGATTCCATTGCAGGGGCGCGACAGGCTCTCGCCAGGGGCGGCCCGCGGATGGACTGGACCCTTGCCGAAATCGTCATGGTGGCCGTCATCGTGCTTTTCGTTTCGCTGGCGGGCGACAATGACTTCGGCATCGCGGCACCCCTGGTGTTCGCGCTGGCGCTGTTTCTGTTCGCCCATGAGGGTGGCTGGATCAGCGCCTTGCTCAGAGCCCCGTTCATGCTGACGCTCGGCGCGCTGTCCTATTCGATCTACATGGTCCACATCTTCGTCCAGGCGCGCCTGATCAACGTCGCGGGGCTCGTCGAGCGCAAGCTCGGCCTTGGCCTGATCGGCGACTTCATGCTGCGCGGCCAGCCTGCCACCGGCTTCGGTGCCGGCTGGACGGGGGCGGTGGCGATCGTCGTCATGCTCGCCGCTACCATTGCCGCCTCCTGGATCACCTGGCGTTTTGTCGAGATGCCGGCCATGGCGTGGTTCCGCAGGCTCTCGAAACGCATCTGACGCACCTGCTGCGAGTATTCCGCTAGCCGGCTTCGTTCACCCAGATGTCACGGGCGTCGCCTATCCGGGTGTCGATCCGGCAAGGAGCGATTCTCGATGCGGACCATCTGGCTGAGTTTTCTGCTTTACACGGCCGTGGCAGCCGCCTCTGGCCAGGCCTTGGCCGGCGAGACCCGCGCCAGACAGATCCTCGACCGCTTCGAGCATGCCAACCAATGGCGCGATCACGTCATGGTGGCTGCGCATCGCGCCGGCAGCATGCAGGCCGGCAAGACGCTCTACGCGGAAAATTCGATTGCCGCCGTGGAGGGCTCGATCGCCATGGGCGCCGAAATCGTCGAGGTCGACATCAGGCGCTCGAAGGACGGCGAGTTCGTCGTCATGCATGACAGCTGGCTCGACCGCACCACGACCTGCAAGGGCGAGGTGGTCATGTACACGCTGGCCGAACTGAAGACATGCCGGCTGGTGGTCGAGGGCACCGGTGCGGCGACAAGTGAAACAGTCTCGACGCTGCACGAGATGCTGATGGCGACCAGAAACCGCATCCTCATCAACCTCGACAACAAGCTCGACGTCGGCGCCCTCCCGGGCATGATTGCGGTCGCTCGCGGTCTCGGCATGGCCGAACAGGTCATCGTCAAGGAGAACCTGTGGAATTCACAACGGATTTCCACGGTCAAGGCCGCCATGGAGACCATTGGCGGCGGCTTCCAGTTCATGCCGATCATCGCCGATGACGCGGTGCATGACGCCGGTTTCGCCGGGACGGTCGACCGCGCCTTCTCGCCGCGCGCGATCGAGTTGATCAACTGGCGGGCAGGCGCCGAGACGCTGACCGAGACGGGCGGGCCGCTGTTCAGCACGCGCATGCGCGCGGCCGCAGTCAGGGGCAACTGGCACATCTGGGCCGACACCTACGCCATCGCCAACAAACCGGGCGGCTTCCTCGCCGGCGGCCGCGGCGACGAACTGGCGGTGCAGGCCAGCCTGCCGCGCGAAAGCTGGGGTTTCTGGGCCGATCGCGGCGCCACCATCATCCAGACCGACGAGCCGAAGGCGGCAATCGACTGGCTGGCCGCGAATGGTTTTCGCGTGCCTTATGCCGACGAGGCGCGGCCGGTTGAGCCGGCGAATACGGCGAGCATCAATTAAGCGGCGGCTGACGCTGCCAATCTCCCTCACGAGGGGGGAGATTGGTTAGCTTCAAGCC
>NZ_RZRR01000821.1:0-2545 GCF_003998555.1 Mesorhizobium sp. M7A.F.Ca.CA.002.09.1.1
TTCCAGCAATGGGCGATGCGGGCGGAGGGGCTGAAACCGTCGCCGCTCGGCATCCTCATGCATCCGCGCTACGGGCTATGGCATGCCTACCGCGGTGTGCTGCTGTTTGACGACGAAATTCCAGTTCAAGTTGCCGAGGCAGCGCCCCACCTTTGCGATAGCTGCGCCGAGAAACCCTGCCTGAAATCCTGCCCGGTCGACGCCTATTCCGTGCAAGGATTCGCTTATCAATCCTGCCTGGCGCATGTGGGGGGAGCGAATGGCGAACCCTGCCGCAGCGGCGGTTGCCTCGATCGCAATGCGTGCCCCTATGGCACGGGGTATCGCTATCCGCCGGAGGTCCAGGCCTTTCACATGGCGAGCTTCGCACGGGCCACCAGCTGATCCGTTCCCATTGCATGGTGCTCGTTGGCTTCGATGAGCATCTTGACGGCAGCTAGAAGCAGGCCTATTCATCAAGTCATCTGATGACTTATGAATAGGCCTATGCAACCCGCCACCAGAACCAATCTCACCGACAGCGCCACCAGCAGCCTGCGTGCGGAGATCGTCAGCGGCCGCTGGGGCGTCGGCGAGCGCATTCCCAATGAGGCAGCCCTGACCGACCTTCTGTCGGTCAGCCGCGGCACGGTGCGCGAGGCGGTGCGGGTGCTGGTCTCGCAAGGATTGCTGGATACGCGCCAGGGCTCGGGCACATATGTGCGCTCTACCGTCGATGCCTCTGCCGCGCTCGACCGGGTCAAGCGCACCGGCCTGCGCGATCAGTGGGAGGCGCGGGCGGCGCTCGACCTGGAGGCGGCACGGCTCGCCGCCATGCGCCACACGCCAGCCGATCTTGAGACGATGCGGCAACTGCTTGCCGAACGCGGCACCGTCGCGGACGGCGGAAGCGATGCCTTCATCCGGCGCGATCTCGCTTTCCACAAATCGGTTGTCGCGGCGTCCGGCAACAAAGCGATGATGGAGCTCTACGACTTCTTCACCGCCGCCATCACCGAGACCATCCATGCCACCATCGACGGCGATCTGCCCGAACCGGACCACCAGGCGCATGCGGCTATCGTCGACGCCATTGCCGCGAGCAATCCCGAGCGCGCCGTTGCCGCCGTTCGCGCCTTCATGGCGCCGGTGCTTGCCCAACTTGAAAGACTGCTTTCGCAATGAACCAGAGTTTTCGTCAGCCTGACCCGACGGCGCAATCCGCCGCCATCGAGGGTCTGGAACTCATCGATGCCGAGGCCGACAGCCTGCCCGCGCCGCAGCCGCCTGAACTGCGCAGCCGTGCGGCGCGCATCGTGCTTGGCGCGAGCCTTGTGCTGATCGCCTTCAGCCTGCGGCCGCTGTTTTCCAGCCTGTCGGTACTGCTGCCCGAGGTGATGCAGGCAACCGGACTGTCGACGACGGGCGCCAGCCTGCTGACGACGCTGCCCGTTCTGTGCCTGGGTCTGTTCGCGCCCTTCGCGCCAAGACTTGCCCAGCGCTATGGAGCCGAGCGCACTTTGCTCGGGGCGCTCACCTTGCTGGTGCTGGGAACCGGCCTGCGCTGGTTCGGTACGGTTCCCCTGCTGTTTGTCGCCACCTTCCTTGCCGGCGGCGCCATTGCCATCGGCAATGTGCTGCTGCCGGGCCTGGTGAAGCGAGATTTCGCCGACAAGGCCGCCGTCATGACCGGGCTCTACACCATGGCGCTCTGTGCCGGCTCGGCGGCCGCCGCCGGCTTCACACTGCCGATCGAGCATTTTGTCACCGGTTCGTGGTCCGGGGCACTTGCTGCCTGGGCGGTGCCTACACTGGTCGTGCTTTTGATCTGGATTCCGCAGGCGCTGGGCAGCCGTCGGCAGGTCAGTCATCGGGGCTTTCGCGTCGTTGGTCTCTGGCGCGATCGCCTGGCCTGGCAGGTGACGCTGTTCATGGGCCTGCAGTCGGCACTTGCCTATTGCATCTTCGGTTGGCTGGCGCCGATCTTGCGCGAGCGTGGCTTCGATGCGGCCACCGCCGGCGCCATGGTTTCGGTGTCTGTCATGGCGCAAGTCATCACCTGCCTCGCCGTGCCATCCTTCGCGATGCGGCTGAAAGACCAGCGCGGCATCAATGTGGCGCTCGTTGCCACGGCGGTGATCGCGCTGCTCGGCATTCTGTTCGCACCGACCTCGACCGTGCTGTTCTGGGCGATCCTGCAAGGCATCGGGCAGGGCGGCCTGATCGCGGCTGCCATGAGCCTGATCGTGCTGCGTTCGCCGGATTCGCATGTCGCCGCGCATCTTTCAGGCATGGCGCAAGGCGTCGGCTATGTGTTGGCGGCATTCGGCCCGCTGCTGGTGGGCCTGATCCGCGACTGGACCGGCAGTTTTTCGGGAACGGCGTTCCTGTTCGTCGCGCTCGGGCTTGGCGTAGCCATTATGGGGCTCGGTGCCGGCCGCGCGCTGCATGTCGGTGCGCGGACGGTGCGAGAAGGCTAGCAATAGCGTCACGCAATCCCGCACGAAGTTTTGACTGCCATGCTCAGGGAGCGCCTTGCCGTATAGGCTTGCGCGGATATGTATCG
>NZ_RZRR01000822.1:0-2544 GCF_003998555.1 Mesorhizobium sp. M7A.F.Ca.CA.002.09.1.1
CCAGCAGGCCGAGGCCGACGATGCCGGCGCGCCAGACGCCACCGGCATCGGCAAGATGCGCTGGCCGGTGCGCGGCCGCGTGATTTCCGGTTTCGGCTCGGGCAAGGACGGCGTCGATATCGCCGTGCCGACGGGCACACCGGTCAAGGCGGCCGAGAACGGTGTCGTCATCTATGCCGGCGACGGCCTCAAGGAATTCGGCAACACGGTGCTGGTGCGCCACGAGAACGGCCTGGTCACCGTCTACGGCCATGCCAGTTCGATCGAGGTGCAGCGCGGCCAGAAGGTCAAGCGCGGCCAGGAGATCGCGCTGTCGGGCATGAGCGGCACGACGGACTCGCCGAAGCTGCACTTCGAAGTGCGCAAGAATTCGGCGCCAGTCGATCCCTCCGGTTATCTCGAATAGTCGGGGCTGTTTCGAATAGAAGAAAAAAAGCAATTTGCGGGCCGTCTGACCTCCAGTCCGGCCCGCCGGCTCAGCCCGTTCCGAAAGGAGCGGGCTTTTTCAGTTCCGGTGCGACGCGCCAGTCTTCAAGCTTCAAAGATGGTCGCGCAGAGTGTCGGCGATCATGACGCCAAGGCTGCTGGCCTTGACGCCGAGAAGCGTCTCCGCGTCGGAGGAATCGACCAGCAAGGGTTTGTCGAAGAGATAGCTCATCTCGATGAGCTCATGCATGCCCAATGCTTCCATTTCGGAGATGGAATAGGAGCGTGTTCCTGGAATTTCACGGTGAAGCATTGCCGCGGTCGCCCGGATGAGTTCCCGGGGTGGGGCGTGTTGCGATGGAACATGGAACGCCCGTCCCCATTCGCCCGTGTAGCGCGAGGCAGCGACCAGTGTCCTGGCCACGTCCTTCGTGAAGGACCAGGCGTGAGTTGCGTCGAGGTTTCCGATGAAAGCCGTCGGTTTCCCTTCGATTATGGAGGGCAGCGCGACCAGTGAGAAAGAGCTGATCGCGCCATGTCCAAGATAATCGCTGGACCGCACTTCGACGGCCGGCACGTCCGCACGGACCGCCCGCTGCCACATGATCGTCCGGGCGGTTCCTTTCTTCGAAGTCGGATCCAGAGACAGGTCGGAGTGAAGCGGGCTTTCGGCATCTTTGCCATAGCCATAGAGATTTCCGAGCACCACAAGCTTCGCGCCGACCGCTTCGGCAGCCCGCACGGTGCCGTCGATGATTGGGAAGAAGTCGGTCGGCCAGCGGTGATAGGCGGCCATGGCGCACATGAAGATCGCGTCGGCGTTTCGGCTGATACGCGCCAGTTCCGCGGCATTGGTGGCGTCGGACTGCACGGTCCGGACGTTTTGCAGCGCGTTCGAACCGACACTCCGGCTCGTCAAGACAACATCATGGCCTTCTTCGCCCAGAAGCCGCGCGGTCTCGCGACCAACCGGGCCTGCTCCCACAACAACATAGAAACTCATGGCATAACCTCTCATCCAAGTTTTATGGAGAGGCGTAGGTACATAGCCACGGCATTGAAAATCGCGCGGGAATTGCCAAGTCTTGAACAGGTTTTGCCATGAATCGAGAAAGCATGCTCTCGCAAGTCGCCCCGGCCCGATCCCCGTCCGACGTAACATTGGCCTCCCGGCATGTCGAAGCCGGGGTCCATCGTCTGCTCCGGGCGCCACACCATCGCATCATGGTGCATGCAAGTGCCGCGACGCGCTCCTACTGCCATGAGGTTCGACGATATTTCGTCAGGCGCGCCGGCGATATCGACCTGGTGCCCGCCGGTCAGGAGGGTGGGTTCGAGGCTGAGACCCCGTTCGACACGATCGAGATCGCGTTACAACCGGCCTTGATGGAAAGGGTGGCAGCCGAACTTGGCAAGGCGCGCGCATTGCCGCTCGGCACACGTCACCTGCTTCGTGACCAGCGCATCGAACACCTCGCGCGAGCACTGGAGAGCGATCTCAATGCGAAGTCGCCGAGCGGGTCGTTGTTTGCCGACAGCATCGGCGCCGCGCTCGCTGTGAGGCTGCTTGGCCTCGGTGAACCTGATATCGATCGCGCGAACCGGCTGTCGGATACTCAGCTCAAGCGCGTGCTGGAGCATATCGAGGTTGCGCTGCACGAACCCCTATCGATCCATCGACTGAGCCGGGTTGCCGGCGCCAGCAGTTCGCACTTGCGGACATGGTTCAAGGCGGCGACGGGCTTCACCCTGCACCGCTACGTGCTACGGCGTCGCGTCGAACGCGCACGCGTCCTGCTGCAGCAAGGCGATCTCAGCACAAGCGAGGTGGCGGAATTGACGGGCTTCGCGCACCAGTCACATCTGGCGCATTGGATGCGGCGTGAGATCGGCCAAACGCCGCGTGATTTGCGGCGGTCGCAGCCGCCCAAATGATCTTGTCATCGGATGGCGTTGGCGACGCTATCCAACGCATCAGTCCTTCAGCGGTTTGCCGAGCCGGCCAGCCAAATCCTGGGTGAACTGCCAGGCGACGCGGCCCGAGCGGCTGCCGCGCGTCGTCGCCCATTCCAATGCTTCGGCGCGCAGCGTGTCGGGATCGATTGTCAGCCCGTGATG
>NZ_RZRR01000823.1:0-2534 GCF_003998555.1 Mesorhizobium sp. M7A.F.Ca.CA.002.09.1.1
AGCGAGCACCGCTCTCTCTCGATACCGCATTGCACAATTCCCTCGCTTAGTCACAATGCAGGCATGGTTCGAACCGCACTCGCCGTCCTGGTGATCGATGAAAACCGCATCCGCGCCGCGATCATCGAGGCGGGTTTGCGCGAGGCCGGCCATGAGCGGGTCACCGTCATCCATGATGTGACCGGCATTGCGCGGCGGATCGCCGAGATCGAGCCCGATGTCATCGTCATCGATCTCGAAAACCCGAATCGCGACATGCTGGAAAACATGTTCCAGCTGTCGCGTGCCGTAAAACGGCCGATCGCCATGTTCGTCGACCGCTCCGACCAGGCCTCGATCGAGGCGGCGGTCGATGCCGGCGTTTCGGCCTATGTCGTCGACGGTCTGCGGCAAGAGCGCGTCAAGCCGATCCTCGACATGGCGGTCAGCCGCTTCAACGCCTTTTCGCGCATGGCACGCGAACTGGAAGAGGTTCGCGGCGAGCTCGAGAGCCGCAAGGTGATCGACCGTGCCAAGGGCATCCTGATGAAATCGCGCGGCCTCTCCGAAGAGGCGGCCTACACGCTGCTGCGCAAGACGGCGATGAACCAGAACCGCAAGATCGGCGACATCGCCCAAAGCCTGGTGACTGCCGCGGGGCTGCTGGGACCGGCGGAGGACGAATGAGCATGACTGCCGAGCACCAGATCACCGCCGGCTTCATGCCGCTTTTCGACAGCGCCGTGCTGGTCGCGGCCGGCGAGCTTGGCTTCGCCGCGCAAGAAGGCATCGATCTGAAGCTGCACCGCGAGACATCCTGGGCCAACATCCGCGACCGCATCGCCATCGGCCACTTCCATCTCGCGCATATGCTGGGACCGATGTCGAGGTGCTCAAGCAGGCCTCCTGGGGTGCGACACGCGACAATCTGATGCTCGGCGGCGCGGCCAACGGCATCGACGGCGCTCATATCCTGACACCGCTGCCTTACCTCATGCACACCGGCAAGGTGACGCAGAACAACCAGCCGATGCCGATGGCGATCGTGGCTCGGCTCAACTACGACTGCCAGGGCATTTCGGTCGCCCAGGAATATGCCGGCACCGGTGTCGGCCTCGACGCCTCGAAGCTGAAAGACGCCTTCGCTGCCAAGAAGGCGACCGGCAAGGAAATCAAGGCCGCCATGACCTTCCCGGGCGGTACGCATGATCTGTGGCTGCGCTATTGGCTGGCCGCCGGCGGCATCGATCCCGACAAGGACGTCTCGACCATCGTCGTGCCGCCGCCGCAGATGGTGGCCAACATGAAGGTCGGCAATATGGACGTGTTCTGCGTCGGCGAGCCGTGGAACGAGCAACTCGTCCACCAGGGCGTGGGCTTCACCGCCGCCACGACAGGCGAATTGTGGAAGGGCCATCCCGAAAAGGCGCTCGGCCTGCGCGCCGAATTCATCGAGAAATATCCGAACGCCACCAAGGCGATCCTGATGGCCGTCATGGAAGCCCAGCAATGGTGCGAGGCCACCGAGAACAAGGACGAGATGGCCGCTATCATCGGCAAGCGGCAATGGATGAACGTGCCCGTCGCCGACATCATCGGCCGCCTCAAGGGCGACATCAACTATGGCAATGGCCGCGTCGCCAACGGCACCGATCTCTCCATGAAGTTCTGGAAGGGCGGCGTCTCTTATCCGTTCAAGAGCCATGATGCGTGGTTCCTTGCCGAGAACATCCGCTGGGGCAAGTTCGCGCCGACCACCGACATCAACGCGCTGGTCGACCAGGTCAACCGCGAGGATCTGTGGCGCGAGGCGGCCAAGGATCTCGGCGTCGCGGCAGCCGACGTTCCGGCGTCGTCGTCGCGCGGCGTCGAGACCTTTTTCGACGGCAAGATTTTCGATCCGGCCAACCCGTCCGCCTATCTCGACAGCCTGAAGATCAAGGCATCGGCGTAGCCTGATCGCAAGCGGCGCGCATGCGCCGCTTGCGATCACTACCTGCCCCCAAGGAGTTTTCCCCAGACATGTCGATCCAGACTATCGAGGACACCAAGGTGAAGGCCTTTCCCGCCAAGCCGGCGGAGGTCATCGCCTTCACTGCCAAGGCACGGCGCCGCTTCGAGCCGCTCGCCATCGCCGGCAAACTGGCGAGCGCGCTGGTGCCGCCCATCATCGTCATCGCGCTGATGCTGGTCGTCTGGCAGATCGCCTGTTCGTCGCCGACATCGAGCCTGCCGCCGCCGACCCAGGTGTGGAACGAGGCCTACGACCTGATAGCGCATCCGTTCTTCGACAATGGCCCGCAGGATATAGGTCTGGCCTGGCGCGTGCTGATCTCGCTGCAGCGCGTCGCCGTCGGCTTCGGCCTGGCGGCGGTCGTCGGCGTCGCGCTCGGTGCGCTGGTCGGCCAGTCGATCTGGGCGATGCGCGGCCTCGACCCGGTGTTCCAGATCCTGCGCACGGTGCCGCCGCTGGCCTGGCTGCCGCTGTCGCTGGCGGCGTTCCGTGATTCCAGCCCGTCGGCGATCTTCGTCATCTTCATCACCTCGATCTGGCC
>NZ_RZRR01000824.1:0-2528 GCF_003998555.1 Mesorhizobium sp. M7A.F.Ca.CA.002.09.1.1
AGGGCAGCGATGTCTGCGTTTTCTGCTGTGTCTGCTTTGGCGTGACCTGCCGGTGGCGCCGTGGTTTCAAACGCTTTCCGCCCCTTGGTTTCAGGGGCTGGTCGGCTCGTGGTGTCAGCGGCTGCTCGACCCGCGGCGTCGGGGGCTTATGATGCCGATGGCGATGTCTCGCCTCGACCGGCATCACCAGCAAGGCCGTGACGGCCACGGTCAACGCAATCCTGCATATTCGGGAAAAGACGATCGACCCCATCGCCCTCAACGGCGCCGACGCAAGGTGGTTGCCTTGGCCGCATCACGAACGGTAACCGCTCCGTTACGCACCGATCGCTTCCAGCCCTTCCTCCAGCCAGTCGGCGAGCAGCGGCATGCCAAGCAGGTATTTCGCGGTGCGCTTGTTGGCGCGTTCGCGCGCGGCGGCCAGCGCGTCCGCCCATTCGGTGGCGTCGTAGTCGCCGCGACCGACCCAGGCCAACGCGATCAGCTCGGCTGCTTCATCGACATTGAGGTCGTTGATCAGCTCGCGCAGCTCTTCTTCGGTCAGGTTCTCGGAGCTTTCCTCGGCAAGGCCGTCATGGTGATGGTTGACATGGGACTCGCCGTCGAGTTCGACCTCGTGCTCGGCGCCATCGGCATAGTCTTCATTGACGGCCGCACTCAGTGCCTTGGCCTTGAGGATGAACAGGCGCACCGTGTCGGGGCCGATCGAAAGCTCCCAGTCCTTTTCAAGCCGCCGCTGCAAGGGCCGTCTCCCTCAGGTCGTTTGCCGGATGATAGCGGATTCGCGGCATCCGTCACCTGATGTTCTCCCGCCCGCAATTTTCCGGGATGAAACGCAAGCCGACCGGCGTTAGTATTGCATTCTCACCCCTCCAGGAGGTTTCGATGCATAAAAGAGTGCTGATCCAGGCGGCGAGCGCATTGCTCGTTCTACAGTTCCTTGCCGTTCCGGTGTTCGCCGCGGGCAGCGGGGGCAGCGGCGGTGACGAAACCGTCACCCAGTGCAAGAAGGGCCAGGTCTGGGACAAGAAGAAGAAAAAGTGCGTCGCGCCCCAGGAAGGCATGCTCGACGACGACAGCATCTATGATGCAGGCCACGCGCTGGCGATGGCCGGGCGCTATGACGAGGCGATTGCCGTGCTCAGCCTCGCCGCCAACAAGCAGGATCCGCGCATCCTCAACTATCTCGGCTATTCGCACCGCCATTCCGGCCGCGTCACCGTCGGCCTCGGCTATTACGAGGAAGCGCTGCGCATCGATCCGAACTACACGCTGGTGCGCGAATATCTCGGCGAAGCGCATCTGCAGATCGGCGATCTGGCCGGCGCCCAGCAGCAGTTGATGGAAATCGAGAAGCGGACCGGCAAGGGTTCGCGTGAATATGGCATGCTGGCCGAGCAGATCGACCATTTCATGAGAAGCTGAAAAGATCCCAGGGCTCTTCCAAGCGGCCGCGAGCGATCGCGGCCGTTTTTTGTTGCCCCCGGTCTCATTCATCGCCCCGGACTGATGAAAACGGGGATGATTTTAGCAAAACCGATTTTTGGGCGTGAAAAACCCGCTGACATTGCTATATTCAGGGAAATTGCGGTGAAACGGTTCCGTAAGCTCGAGGCTGCCGGACCCGTTTTCTTTTTGTACCCATCGACAAGGCTTTCCCCGATACGCGGGGGTGGCAGCAGGAAAGGCAGGCATCATGAACAAGGTCCCGATGACAGGCGAGGGGTTCGCGTCATTGAAGGAAGAACTGCGCTGGCGCCAGCAGGAAGAGCGGCCGCGCATCATCGAGGCGATCTCCGAAGCGCGCTCGCATGGCGACCTGTCCGAAAATGCCGAATATCATGCCGCCAAAGAGGCGCAGAGCCTCAACGAGGGCCGCGTCAACGAGCTTGAAGATTATATTGCGCGCGCCGAGGTGATCGACGTCAGCAAGCTCAGCGGCGACAAGATCAAGTTCGGCGCCACCGTGGTGCTGGTCGACGAGGACACCGAGGAAAAGAAGACCTACCGGATCGTCGGCGACCAGGAGGCGGACGTGAAGTCCGGCCGCATCTCGATCTCCTCGCCGATCGCGCGTGCGCTCATCGGCAAGGAAGTCGGCGACGCCATCGAGGTCAACGCGCCTGGCGGCGCCAGGGGGTATGAGATCGTCCAGGTGCAGTTCATCTAGGACCTTTGATAATTCTACTCTGGCGGCCGACTACAGCGCCGCGCGTCCTCTCGGACGCGCAAAGGACGCTGTAGGATTTTCAGTTAGCGCATGATCCCTTTCCGAAAATCAATTACGATTTTCGGGTGCATGCGCGGGCGGTTTTCTGCGCTTCCGGTGCTCACGTACTTTAAGTACGCGCCGCTCCGGTTCTCGAAGAACCACGCTATTCGACTCGCCAGAGCGAATTCTGAAAGGTCCTATGCCGGCGCTTGTAGTTTAAGTGCCAATAGCTTTTCTGCTTCCGCCACTACCTGCACCGGCACAACACGCCCCCCATGCGAGGCCAGCAGTGTCGATGCGTAGCGTCCGCGCGGGC
>NZ_RZRR01000825.1:0-2528 GCF_003998555.1 Mesorhizobium sp. M7A.F.Ca.CA.002.09.1.1
ATCTCGGCCTGGAGCAACGAAAACACCATCCTCGAAGCCCTGCGTGCCGGAGCGACCGGCTATCTCTTGAAGGAGCGCGACGACGTCGAGCTGTCACTTTCGATCCGCAGCACCATTCGCGGCGGCGCGCCGATCGATCCCTTCATCGCCCGGCGCATCCTGGAACTGGTGTCGGCGCCGGCGTCATCCGGGCGCGCCCGTTCCTCCACCGACAGGCCGGGGCGCGGCAAGCCCGCGCTTGCGCCGCCGCCTCCCTTGACGCCGCGCGAGGTCGAGATCCTCAACCTCGTTGCCAAGGGGCTTACCAATCGAGAGATTTCGGGGGTCCTTTCCCTTTCCAGGTTCACGGTCGAATGCCACATTCGCAACATCTACAAGAAGCTGTCGGTCAAATCCCGGACGGAAGCGATTTTCGAGGCGCGGTCGCAAGGCTTCTTGCCCTGATATTCCTGCTCCTCGCGCCGGGCGGCATCGCCCTCGGCGCCGACGGGGCCGTGCCGTTCAAGACGATCGAGGCCGTTCGATCCGGCTGGGACGCCGCCGCGCCGCCGGCCGCCGGCTGGACCAGCGTGACCTTGCCCGATGACTGGGCGACGCGCTGGCCCGGTTTCGACGGCGTGGTCTGGTATCGCCTCACCTTCGACAGGCCCGACGCGGCCGAGCCGCTAGGCCTCGCGCTGAACTACTGGACACTGGCCGGATCGATCTCTGTCAACGCCGCGGAACTCGGCCGCGACGAATTCCTCGTCGAGCCGTTGACGCGCTCATGGAACGTGCCCCGCTACTGGCAGCTCGCTTCCCCGGTCCTGCATGCCGGCACCAACACGCTGCTGATCAGGGTCTCGGGCCTAGCGCCGTACCAGCCAGGCCTTGGTCCGGTCCTGATCGGCCCGCCTTCGGCGACGCGTGCCCATTTTGTCCAGCAATTCTGGATTCGCCGCGAACTGCCGGTCTTCTATCTCGGCGTCACCGCGGCGCTTGGCACCTTCTTCTTCGTCGTCTGGCTGCTGCGCCGAAGCTTGAAGGCCTATGGCTGGTTCGCCCTGATGACGATTGCGTGGTTTTGCTATTCGCTCAATTTCGTGGTGACGAGCCCCTGGCCGTTCGCGGCGACCGACACCTGGCAGCGTTTTATCATGCTCTCCTTCATGGTCATGGCCGCCGCCTTCGTGCTGTTTGTCATCCGCTTTGCCGAGCGCCGCTTTCCCAGGGGGGAAGCCGTGCTGTGGGCCGCGCTGGCGATCGGCGCCGCGGCCCTGTTTGCCACACCGCATTCCCAACTCGGCCCGATGCTCAACCTGCTGGCCTTGTTCTGGTCGCTGCTTTACATCGGCGCCTGTTTCCTGTCGATCGGCCTGACCTGGCGCAGCAATCGGCTGGACCACATCGTCCTTCACATCGTCAACGCGCTCACCATCGTGGCCATCCTGCATGACCTGATGACCTATCTCGGCATCCTTCTTGGCAATGTCTACTACGTCACGCTGACATCCCACTTTCAGATGGTCGGCATGGCGCTGGTGCTGGCCTGGAACTTCGTCGCCAACATGCGCCGCATCGAGGGGTTCAACGATGAGCTCACGGCCAAGATCGAAACCGCCAGGGAAGAACTCGCCCTCACGCTGCATCAGCAGCATGAGGTCACCCTGGCCAACACCAGGCTGGCCGAGCGCGTCTCCCTTTCCCACAATCTGCACGATGGCATGGGCGGCACCCTGGTCAATTCGATCGCCATGCTGGAGCATGCGCCGCAGAACCTGCCGGCCGATCGCTTCCTGTCCGTCCTCAAGGAACTGCGCGACGAGTTGCGGGTCATCATCGACACCGCCGCCGACGACCAGACGGGCGGCCAGTCGCTGGCCGAGTGGATCGCGCCGCTGCGCCGCCGCCACACGCTGGCATGCGAAAGCCGCGACATCGATTGCGTGTGGAACCTGACCGGGCTGGAGGACTGCCACCTGTCGCTCGCGCGAAGCCTCGATCTCGTCCGCATCCTGCAGGAAGGCCTGACCAACGTGCTCAAGCACAGCCAGGCAAGCCGCGTCGTCATCGACCTGCACCGGCGCGGCGAGACGCTGAGCCTGGCCATAAACGACAATGGCGTCGGCTTCGATGCCGCCTCGCAAGCGCCCGTCCCGGGCACCGGCCTGCGCTCGATGCGGGCACGGGCCGGACGGCTGGGCGGTACGCTCGACACGCGGTCGCGGCGCGGCGAAACCGTGCTGGCCTTGCATGTGCCCGCGGCCTGACCGGCCGATCCCGGCGCGGCGGGCATAGCTAGTTTCAACGATATCCGGCCTTGGTCTCGGGTGCTATGCCCGGGGACATGCACGACTGCGTCGGTGCTGATCTGGGGAGCTTGGCCTTGACAGGAATTGCCATCGTCTCGAAGCGAAGCCTGCTGCGCTCGACCGCTCTCGCGACCTGCCTCCTGGCCCCCCTGGCCTGGAGCCCCGCCATGGCCGACGGTGCTGGCGGACATGGCGCGACCAACTCCGCGGGCCGGGGCGGCGGCCAGGGTGGTGGCG
>NZ_RZRR01000826.1:0-2521 GCF_003998555.1 Mesorhizobium sp. M7A.F.Ca.CA.002.09.1.1
TTCCACAGCCGCTCGGCTTCGGCGAAGCCCTGCACCCAATAGGCGGCATAGCCGACGCCGAGAATCGGCGATTTCTGCACGGCATTCCAGCCCTGCTCCCACAGATAGGTCCGTCCGGTGAGCGTCGAATCCTTGCCGAAGAGGCCGAGGACGAAGTCCATCAGCCCGAGATTCAAGGCGACAAAGGCAGTCACGACCAGCAGACCGGCGCCGATCAGGAAAATCACCCGGCGGTAGCGCCGTGACAAAATTTTGCTCATCGCAAGAAGCGTCACCAGCGCCAGAACCGCCGGTATAGAGGCCATCGAGGTGGCGGAATGCGAGACGAACAGCAGATAGGCCGACAGCAGAATGAGAGGCGCTGTAAGCATGAGGCTCAGCCGGCCGCGCCTGTAAAAGGCAAGGAACACCACGCTGAAATATATGCCGAGCGAGGCGACAAAACCGAGCTGGTTCTTGGAGGCAAACGCGCCGACGAAATTGTAGGTGCCGTCGAGAACATCGTCGGAATAATTGCCGACCCGCAACGAATACAGCAGGATGAAGAAAATCCCGACCAGGGCGCCTATCGTCAATGCGCGCACGCTGACGGTGCGCGCCGCGATATAGGCACAAGCGATATGAGAGAGATATTGGAACGCCGTCCTTGCCGTGATGCCCGGCGCAACCGACCAGAAAATCGAGAAGCAGACATAGGCGGCAAACAGCAGCGGCAGCCAGGCGCTGGACAGATGCCGCAGAAACCGCCGGTAGTCGACCATGACGAGTGGAAGCCAGACCGCGTAGTAGGCCAGGATCAGCACCTGGCCGAAAATGAACGAATAGGAAAACGCCCAGATCGAGACGGCTACGGCAAAGGCGCCATAGACCGAGTTCTTCTCGGGATCGACCAGCAGGGACTTTGGAATCTTCATCTCAGAGTCCCGCCGACACGACCCAGTGCCGGCAAGCCATGAGCCGGCCGGATTTTTCGCAGACATGGGCGTGCAATAAACGGCTTCTCCATTGTGCAGTGCAATATAACCTATCGCGCCCGGCGCTCAATGGCAAATCCGGTCAACTTATCTTACGCGAATTGGCCAAGCGGCGGATACCGAGTCGTCGCACCTTGGAACAGGGCGATCCGTCACAAATCCAGAGGCAGTGGGCGGCCTGTTCCCATCGCGAGTCAGATATGATTTTCGGTTTTCCTGAGCGTCGAGGAGGCTTGCCTACGGGCTGCCAAGCCATTGAAGAGAGCCTGCGCGGGTCGCTCGATCATTGTATAAAGGACAATGGATACCGCTATGGACAGCGCGCATGCCACGATGCCGGCCAGCCCCTGCGCCATCAGCCCTGACTGATGCGGTAGCAGTTTGCTCGCCAGCTGGATCACATAGGGGTGCGAGAGGTAGAGCGAGTATGATGCATCTCCGAGCAAAACCAGAAATGTTATCGCGCGCGTCCGGGGGGGCGACCAAGACAAAGCGGCGGCGGTTAAAACCACGGCAGGGACGCCGTTCGCCAGAAGCCAGGGCAAATCAGGTATCATTTGCCGAATGGCTATTGTCGCCACGAAAATCGCAAGCATAAGCCACGTACGTCCCACGAAAAGCTTCGCACTATGCACATATGCCAGGTAAAGTAAGATGCCAAAAACAAATTCCAGCATCAGCGGATTTGTATAAAAGCGCCAAGCGACGTTTTCACTCTGGATGAATTGACCCATCGCCACGAGAACTACTATGAACATGGATGGCGACAGTGGGCCGCGCAGGCCGCAAGCTATGCACGCAGCATATATTGCATAGAAGAACATCTCATAATTGAGGCTCCAGCCGAGAAAGAGCAGCGGCTGAATCGAACCGTCGACCTTTTCGAACGGGATGAAGAACAGTGATTTCAGGATCGTTTCGCCGCTCACGACGGTCGAATTCAGCAGACCGGGTTTCATCAGCGCAATCAACACGATACCTGCCGTCAGCGTCCAATAGAGCGGAACGATACGAACTATGCGGCGGCGACAGAATTGCCAGGCGCCTTTGGCCTCATCGGTGGTGTAAGCGATTATAAATCCACTGATTACGAAGAATATATCAACGCCTGACGCTCCGAATCCAAAGATATTTTCCTTAAGACCAAACTCTATTTGAAAACCGCTTCCAATATGGAACAATACCACCGCAAAAGCGGCGACGAACCTTAGAACTTGGAGCCCGAGCAGCTTGCGACGAACATTGGTGCTGTCCGGCAGCACCGTTGGTGATTCTACGCCAACCGTCGAAGCTACAGTCATTTTGTCTCTTCCCAGCCAAGGTCCGCTTTCACACGGGCCTCAAGTTCATCGGCCATATGACCCTGGCCGATTTCATTTGGATGCGAGTCGCAGCCGCGTGAAGCAACTCCTCCCGGACTGTCGAATCGTATCAGAGCAATTTTTCTTTCACCCGCGGCACGACGGACCGCCACGGCCTTGTTCACGGCCGACACCGCGGCATCGAGGTCGGCGCCCCAAAGCATCGGGCCGATACCGGCATAGATC
>NZ_RZRR01000827.1:0-2511 GCF_003998555.1 Mesorhizobium sp. M7A.F.Ca.CA.002.09.1.1
CCGATGGTGAGCATGGCAATGACGGCGGCAACGCCGATGACGATGCCGAGCAAGGTCAGGAACGAGCGCAGCACGTTGCGGCGGATCGAGCGCAGCGACAGGCGGACGGTTTCCCAGATCATGGTTGTGCGATCTCCAGCTTCCTGGAATCGGAGGCGACGTGGCCGTCGAGGAAGCGGATGGTGCGTTCGGCATAGTCGGCGACGTCGGCCTCGTGGGTGACCATGGCGATGGTCAGGCCAAGCTCCTTGTTGAGCCGCGTCAGCAACTCCATGATCTCGTGCGTGCGGGCGGTGTCGAGGTTGCCGGTCGGCTCGTCGGCGACGAGCAGCGTCGGGCGCGTGACGATGGCGCGCGCGATCGCCACGCGCTGCTGCTGGCCGCCGGACAGTTCGGCCGGCGTGTGGTGCTCGCGGCCGACAAGGCCGACCTCCGCCAGGGCCTGCATGGCAAGGTCGCGGCGCTCGCGGGCGGCCACGCCGCGATAGATCAGCGGCAGTTCGACATTTTCGGCCGCCGTGGTGCGGGCCAGCAGATTGTAACCCTGGAAGACGAAGCCGACATAGAGGTTGCGCAGCATGGCGCGGCGGTTGCGGTCGAGGCGGCCGGCGTCGATGCTCATGAAGGAATAGGTTCCGGCCGTCGGCGTGTCGAGGCAGCCGATGATGTTCATCGCCGTCGACTTGCCGGAGCCGGACGGCCCCATGATGGCGACGAATTCGCCACGCCGGATGGCAAGATCGACGCCGGCCAGCGCATGCACCTTGGCCTCGCCCTGGCCATAGCTCTTCCAGACCTTGTCGAAGGTGATGAGGGCAGCACCGGCAGCCACGGTATCAGCTCCGCTGCTGCGACGCGGTGATGACCTGTGCGCCTTCGTCGAGGCCAGAAATGATCTCGGTCAGTTCGCCGTCGGTCGAGCCGATCTTGACGTTGACCGGGTGCGGACGCCCGTTCTCCAGCACATAGAGCGTGCGCGAGCCGTCGGTGGGCACTGTGGCGGCCTGGCGCTGGCGGTTGCCGCCGGGGCGGCCCATGCGGCCGGTGAACAGGTCGCTGAGGCTCCAGCCGCGTGCGGCCTGCTGGACCGGGCGAAAGCGGAAGGCGGTGGCCGGCACGGTGAGCACGTCCTTGGCCTGCTTGGTGACGACCGAAACGGTGGCGGTCATGCCGGGCCGCAGCAGCAGCTCGTTGTTGTCGACCTCGAGCCGCGCATTGTAGGTGACGACGCCGTCGGTGGTGACCGAGGCATAGGAGATGTCGCGGATCTCGGCATCGAACGGCCGCTCGGGGAAGGCATCGACGGTGAAGCGGGCATGCTGGCCGGATTTGACCGCACCGATGTCGGCCTCGTCGACCGCCGCCACCAGTTCCATGTTCCTGAGATCGGCGGCGATGATGAACAGCACCGGCGCCTGCAGCGAGGAGGCGACCGTCTGGCCGGGATCGACCGAGCGCGTCAAAACGATGCCGTCGATCGGCGCATAGATTGTGCTCTTGGCAAGGTCGGTCTGCTGCGCCTTGAGGTCGGCCTGGGCGATGGCGAGGTTGGCCTGCGCACTGTCGAGAGCTGCCTTGGAACGGTCGCGCGTGGCGGTTGCCGCTTCAAGCGACTGGTCGGTCGCCATGCCGCGCCTGGTCAGTTCGGCGGCGCGCACCAGCGCCTTCTCGTTTTCGGCCAGCGTAACCGTGGCGTCCTCGACATTGGCGGCGGCGGCCTTGGCCGAAGCTTCGGCGCGCTCGATCTGGACTTCGAGTTTCACCGTGTCGAGTGTCGCCAGCACGTCACCCTTCTTGACCTGCTGGTTCTCCTCGGCCGAGACCGAGCGGATGATGCCGGACAGTTCGCTTGAAATATCGACCTGGGTGAGTGGCTGCAACGTGCCGGTCGCCGACACCGCGACGGTGAGGTCGGCCTTGGCGGCAGGCACTGTGGTGTAGTCAATCCTGGCCGGCGAGCCCGCATACCATTGATAGAGGCCAAGCGCGGCGGCGAGCACGATCAGCGCCAGCAACGCATAGAGCCACCCACGACGGCGCGATCTGCGCCGGCCTGTCTGGTCGAGCCCAAGCGCCGTCTCGATGGCGGAATCCGATTCCGTCTTTGGCAGATTGACAATCTGGTCCACGCTGGACCCCTATAATGCGCAATGTCCCTATCTGTGCACAGATCAGGCTTACCGGTTCAAATATCAAATTAAATTTCGCCCATGTTGGGATTGAGGCAGGAATGAAAACCCGGAATTACTTGCTTTACGATGTGTTTACGACCGAGCGACTGGCCGGCAATCCTTTGGCCGTCGTGCTCGACAGCAAGGGATTGGACACGGCCGCGATGCAGGCCATCGCGCGCGAATTCAACCTGTCCGAATCGGTGTTCGTCCTGCCGCCGGCCAATCCCAAGCACAAAAACCGCATCCGCATCTTCACGCCCGACTATGAAATGCCGTTCGCCGGCCATCCGACGGTCGGCGCCCCGATCGCGCTGGCCGAACTGGCGGAAGCGGGCGG
>NZ_RZRR01000828.1:0-2509 GCF_003998555.1 Mesorhizobium sp. M7A.F.Ca.CA.002.09.1.1
GCAGGCTGGTATTCCGTGTCGATGCCGGCCCCGCCCAGACCCGGACCCTGGTGCAGAATGAGGTGCGCGGCCCGGTCGGCTCCAGCCTGTCGATCATGACAAGGCGGGGGCTTTGCATGCTCGGCATGGCCGAGGGCCAGACTGCATGGATCGAACAGGCCGACGGCAGGCGGGAGTCGGTCCTGATCGCGACCGTGCTCTACCAGCCGGAGGCCGCGCGGCGTGCCGTCAGGGAGAAATCCCAGGCCGAGGCGCGACGGCCGCATGGGCTCACCCTCGTCTACAGCGCCGCAGCCGATTGGCGGCCCCTTGGCGAAAGGGCCGGAATGCGGCAGACAGGGGACGACGACCCCGGTCCTGCGGCGGCGTGAACAGGCAACACTGCATGATCTCGAAAATCGGCATCGATTTTCGCCGGGGATCATGCGCAAATCGGAATGCGCCGCGTCCAGGCGTCCTCAAGGGCGTGCGACGCGGCAAGGAGTAAACGATGAAGATCATGGTGCTGGGCGGCGGCGTCATCGGAGTGACCACGGCGTACTTTCTCGCCGAGGCCGGCCACGAGGTGACGGTTCTCGACCGCCAGAAAGGCCCGGCGCTGGAAACCAGCTTCGCCAATGCCGGCGAAATTTCGCCCGGCTACGCCTCGCCCTGGGCCGGGCCCGGCATTCCGCTGAAGGCGATCAAATGGCTGCTGATGAAGCATGGCCCGCTGGTGGTGCGGCCGGCCTTCGATCCGCATATGTGGACATGGCTCATCAAGATGCTGCGCAACTGCACGGCCGAGCGCTATGCGATCAACAAGGCGCGCATGGTGCCGCTGGCCGAATACAGCCGCGATACGCTCAAGGCGCTGCGCGAAGCGACCGGCATCGCCTATGACGAGCGGACCCAGGGCACGCTGCAGCTGTTCCGGACGCAAAAGCAGCTTGACGGCACCGGCGGCGATGTCGAGGTGCTGAAGAAGTATGGCGTGCCTTACGAGATCCTCGACCAGGACGGTTGCATCGCGGCTGAGCCTGGCCTTGCCGGGGTGCGCGAAAAGTTCGTCGGCGGCCTCAGGCTGCCGCACGACGAGACCGGCGACTGCAAGATGTTCACCGACAGGCTGGCCGAACTCTGTGTGGCCCGTGGCGTCAAGTTCGAGTACGACGTGACGATCTGGCGCGTCATCCGCAGCCGCAACCGCATTGCCAATCTCAGCACCAGCAAGGGCTGGAAGACCGCCGACGCCTATGTGATGGCGCTGGGCAGTTATTCGGCGGGTTTCATGCGCCGAGTGAAGCGGCCGATCCCGGTCTATCCGGTCAAGGGCTATTCGATCACCGTGCCGATCAAGGACGCGGCGGCGGCGCCGGTCTCGACGGTGATGGACGAGACCTACAAGGTGGCGATCACCCGGCTTGGCGACCGCATCCGGGTTGGCGGTACGGCCGAGATTTCCGGCTTCGACCTCAGGCTGCACGAATCGCGGCGGCGCACGCTGGAACACTCGGTCGGCGATCTCTTTCCTGGCGCCGGCGCGATGCGGGACGCGACGTTCTGGTGCGGGCTGCGGCCGATGACGCCGGATGGTCCGCCGCTGATCGGCCGCACCGAGCTTTCCAATCTCTATCTCAACACCGGCCACGGCACGCTCGGCTGGACCATGGCTTGCGGCTCGGGCAAGGTGCTGGCCGACATCATCTCCAACCGGGTGCCTGACATCGACGTCCGCGACCTCGCGCAGGAGCGCTATCTGCGCTAGAGAGTCAGAACGCCTGCCGGACCCAGTCCTCGTCGAAAAGCAGCCGGTAGGCCCACGGGATCGTCACATTGGTGGCGACCGGTTTGGAGTGGGCGACATAGTCGTCATAGATCGGCTTCATCCTGGTGTAGAAGGCCGGATCGAGCACCATCATGCCGTTCTCACTGTCGTGGAAGAAGCTGCGGTTGTTGAGGTTGACCGACGAGATGGCGACCAGCCTTTCGTCGATCATCATGATCTTGGAATGCAGCACCACGTCAGGCGCCTTGAACTCGCGGATGTTGATGCGATCGCCATATTTCTCGACAAACAGCTTGTTGAGCGCGGTGAGAAACTTGCCGCCGATATCGCCCTTGAGATCGATGCGGCCGACAATGTCGATCCTGACGCCGCGGGCGAGCGCCCGGTCAACAGCCTGGGCAAGCTTGGGCGTCAGGTTGAGGTAGGGATTAACGATCTGGATATGGTGCTGGGCGGCGTCGACCAACTCGACGAAATAGTCCTCCAGCGCATGGCCATCCTCGTAAGGCACCGAAATGAAGTGTCGTGCCGTGCCTGAAGGACGGGCGCCGTCGGACCGGACCGGAATGGAGAAGGGGCGCGCCAGATTGGTGTCGGCGTCGCGCAGCCACACTGTCGAAAGATGCGCGGCAAGGGTCTCGACCGTGGCCGGATCGGCGAACTCGATGTCGAAGTCGCTCCAGTTCGAATAGTAGTTCAGCGACAACCCGTCGGTCTTGCCGTATTGCTCAAGGTCTGGAT